>JAQULD010000005.1 GCA_028719045.1 Candidatus Omnitrophota bacterium
CTATATCAGGCTGGATCATCAATTCCCCGATATTTTCCGGCTTTACGCTTCCGCCGTATTGGATCCTTGTGCTGTTTGCCGTATCATTATTATACATCTTCCTCAATAAATCCCTAATGAATTTTTGGGCTTCTTGCGCCTGCTGCGGCGTAGCGGTTTTACCCGTGCCTATCGCCCAGACAGGCTCGTAAGCCACTACTATCTTTAAGACGTCTTCCGCCAGGATGTCTTTCAAGCCGTTTTTAACGTGGTCCTCAAGCACGGAAAATGTTTTCCCGCCTTCTCTTTCGCTTAAAGTTTCCCCTACGCACATTATCGGAGTAAGCCCGCCTGCCAGTATCGCTTTGACTTTTTTGTTCACAAATTCGTTGGTCTCGCCGAAAAATTGGCGCCTTTCTGAATGCCCGGCGATAATGAATTTAGCTCCGGCGTCTTTTAACATCCTGCAGGAAACTTCCCCGGTAAAAGCGCCTTCGTCAAGCCAGTATGAATCCTGGGCACCGGGCATGATATTGGAGTTAAGGACCACTTCCGCCACTTCACTTAAGGCTGTAAAAGGCGGGCAGACCACCACATCCATTTCCTGGCTGTCCAGGCTGAAAAGTTCTCTTTTTAAGCCGTTAGCGAGCTCAATAGCTTCGGATATAGTCTTATACATCTTCCAATTGCCGGCAATTATAGTTTTACGCATATATTCCTTTCCTTGATTAAATGAAAGAAAAGTATACCCTACAAATAAAAAAGTGTCAAATAATATTCGTTATTGCCCGAATACCCCGAAAGCTTTTAGTTTTTCTTTTAATTCCTCGATTTTTGCGTCTTTTTCCTTCAGCTTCGCCTCTTTATCGTTCAAGGAATCCTGAAGCTGCTTGATCTGCGCGGTGTTTTTGCCCGCGTCAGACTGAAGCGCGGCCAATTCCTGTTTAAGGCCGTTTATTTTCTTGTTTAAAGTGCTGTTTTTGCATAGAGTGGCGCAGCCGGCCATCCCGAAAAATAAAAATAAGATCAAAGCGGACGCTAGTATCCGTTTCATGATTTCTTACCCCGGTTATTTTTGTTTGTCTTTTAAAGTATAGACGGCTAAAACCCCGATAATGAGGATCACCAGGCAATATGAGGTTACCAGGCTCCAGTTCACAAGCGGCGCCAGGAACGCCTTGTCGGTCCTTAAAATAAGCAGCCCGTTTTGCCAGGTGGTTATTCTCGGGGTAAAAAGCATCACCACGCATATCAATACGCCGGTTACCCAGGCGGCGATCAATTGTTTTTTATTCATTTGTCTGTCAAGCAGGCGATACCGGGCAGGGTTTTACCTTCCAGGAATTCGAGGCTGGCTCCCCCGCCGGTGGAAACATGGGTCATTTTGTCCTGCACTTTGAATTTTGCCACAGCCGCCGCGGTATCTCCGCCGCCTATTATACTTGTGGTTTTAAGGGTGGCGATGAACTTAGCGATTTCCTCAGTGCCTTTGGCGAAGGCGTCCATCTCGAATATTCCGAGCGGGCCGTTCCAGACAATAGTCTTGGCGGTCTTTAATTTCTCTTTGAATAAAGCTATGGTTTTCGGGCCGATATCTACCGCGATTTTTGCGTCCGGTATATTTTCCCCAACCACTTCGGTTTTTGCGTTCGGGCCGATGGTTTCGACTACAATATGGTCGACAGGCAGGAGTATATCTTTTTTAAGCGATTTAGCTTTATCGAGCAGGCTTTTTGCCAGGTCCAGTTTGTCTTTTTCCAGTTTTGAATTACCGATCGTTTTTCCCTGGGCTTTAAGGAATGTATAACTCATCCCCCCGCCGATTATGATGGCGTCGCATTTTGGAAGCAGGTTGTCGATGACACCGATCTTATCGGATACTTTTGCCCCGCCCAAGATCACCACAAACGGCTTTTTCGGATTTTGTATCGCGTTTCCCAGGTACTGGATCTCTTTTTCCAGGAGGAATCCGGCTACAGAGGTAAGATATTTGGTGACTCCGGCGGTAGAAGCATGCGCGCGGTGCGCCGTGCCGAAGGCGTCATTCACGAATATATCGCCTAAAGCTGCCAGTTGTTTGGCGAAGGCTTCGTCGTTGGCCTCTTCCTCGGCATGGAAGCGCAGGTTCTCTAAAAGGACGATCCTTTGTTTTGAATCTTCCACCTGCTGTTTTATGTTGTCGCCGACACAGTCATTCAGGAAATTTACCTGTTCCCCCAGCAATTCATTTAACCTTTCGGCAACGGGTTTCAGGCTGAATTTATCCACTCTTTTTCCGTCCGGCCTGCCTAAATGGCTCATTAAAACGAGTTTTTTTGCCCCGTTCTGCAGGATATATTTTATCGTAGGCAGCGTTTCTCTTATGCGGGTATCATCGGTGATTTTCAGGTTCTCGTCCAGAGGCACGTTGAAATCCGCGCGCATCAGTACTGTTTTGTTTTTTAGATCAGCGTCTTTAATCGTCATCTTAGCCATGTATCCCTCCTTGTCTACCAAGACAACACCGGCGTAATGACCACATAAACGCCGGTGGTTTGATTACCAAGACAACACCGGCGTAATGACCACATAAACGCCGGTGGTTTGATTACCAAGACAACACCGGCGTAATGACCACATAAACGCCGGTGGTTATTGTTAAGGTTTCTAATATATACCAAAACTCTTTTTTTGTCAACTTTCAATAGCAAAAATGCGGCTTGAAATAAGCAGGGCTAAGCTGCTTAGTTTAAGCAGGATAATAAGCATGCAGGTGTTAAACAAACCCAGGACAGGAAGCAATAAGATGCCTCCGGTCATTCCCGCCAGCCACCCTCCAAAAAGGTCTGCGGAATAAAGCGTTCCGGCGGCCCCTCCCGCTTCTTTCTTATCCGATAAATACAGGGAAGCCGATAAAGGGAATTGCAGCCCAGGCAGTAATCCGGAAATAAAAAAAAGTATAAGATAGATGAACAATCCTCCCCTGCCCGATAATGCCAGGTTTGTTAACACTACCGATAAAATGAGCGTAAAGAAAATGATCAAAGATTCCAGTTTAATGAAAAGGTTTAATTTTCTGGCGCCGCTAAGTTTTAATTTTGTCATGGCCAGGCTTCCTAAGGCGGCCCAGGACATAAAAACGCTTATTAGCACGGCTATTTCCTGATATAAATATCCGAAGCTGACCTGGAAACTGAAGACAATCAGGAGATTAGCGAGCATCGCGAAGAACCCTGTGGCAAAGATGCTGTAGGTCAGGCCAATGCGCAGGGCATTCCTTTTATTTCTTTTAATCAAAAAGAACAGCGCGATAGTCAGCGCGCAAATTAAAACGAAGACAAACGGCAGGTTAATCTTCTCAAAAACTTCCATGACCCGGGCGAACCTTAAGGAGAATTGTTTGTTCCAGATGATCTCCGATTGATATAAGGCAAAAGGCACAAGGTCTTTATTGATATTCGCGGTTGCACCCTTAGTCGCCTGAGCAAACCAATCGCTCCATTGCTCTCCCAGCCTGTAATCCAAATATGGCTTAGACAGGACATTTGTTTGTATCTTGCGCTCTTCTAACCTCTGCCAGAGTAGTGCAGTGCCGGCATTAAGGATATCTTTGGAATCGCAAGACAACAGGATGTTATAATCCCCGGGGATTATCCTTACGTATTTATATACTTTCCTTAAGCCATTGATAACCGAGAAATTAAAGTTGATCGTCTCGCGGCTTAAAAAAGTGAGAGAACCGGGCATATAACAGGCCAGTATTCCCCCCGCGCCTAGCCTGTATTTTACGAGAGAAAAGAATTCCCGGGTAAAGAAACGGTTGACGGTTAAATCCGAAGGATTGGATATCCCGATTATGACCAGGTCATACTTTTTTTCGGAGCGTTTAATGTAAAATCGCGCGTCTGTGTTGGTTATTACGTTTACCCTGGGATCGGTAAGCTCTCTTTTGGTCAATTCAGAGGGATATTCCTTTAACATCCGGATAATAAGCGGGTCAAGTTCCACATAATCGATTTTTTCGACCGCGGTTTTTAAAATTTCATTGATGAGCCCTCCCGCGCCGCAGCTGACCACAAGGATATTTTTAGGGTGCGCATGGAACAATAAAGGCAGATTGGCGAATTCTTCGATAAATGTGATATCCGGATAAGGAGAAGTTACCAGGGGCGCGCCGTTATAAAAAAAGGTGAGCTGTTTCTGGCTTTTTGTCACGGTTACATTGCCGTAAACCGAATTCCTGTAATCCAATACAGTGTTGGGCTGCCATTGTTTTTTAATTGAGGCCTCCTGCAGATAACTTGCGGGAAAAACCAGGAACAGCCACAGCGACAGGAATATGGCCGGCAGGAACGCGAAATTCAGCTTTTTGTTTTCTATATATTTTACCAGCCCAAAACAGGCCAAAAGGTTGGCGGCCGAGACAATAAAGGCGATCTGGAAAGAATTTAAAAACGGTATTAAACAATAGGAAAGGATTATCCCTCCGATAATGGTACCACAGGTTTCCCAGGAATATACTTTGCCTATTCCCAGGGCGTTATCTTTTACTCCCGCGGGATATATCCTGCAGGCGCAGGCGAACAGGCCGCCGTGGCAGAAGCCGACAAAGGAATTTGCCAGGAAGCTTACCGCGAATATTACCGGCAGCCCGGAAATCTGCCCGAAAGGTATCCCCGCGGGGCCTTTAAAGGTCCTGCAGAAATATATGGAAACGGGCAGGGCTAAAGAGAACAATATCTCTAAAATAATAAACAGGCTTAATTTGTTCTTTACTTTATCTACTAATTTTCCGGATACGAACACGCCCAGCGCTTCCAGAACAACCCAGTTGCCGATGACTAAGCCGATAATAAGTTCATTGCCCAGAAAGCCGATCAGGAGTTCCCGTAAGATAAGCACTTGAGCGGCGATGCCGCTTATGCCGGTTAAAATGATCGTTAAAATAAAGATAATATTCATGAGCTACCTGTTACTTGCGGGCTTAATAGGTTTGGCCGGCGCAGCTTTCCCGGGGCAATAAAAAAGGGCGGATTTTCTCCGCCCTTTTTGTTAAGGAAGTTATTTGTTGCGAACCGTATTTTTATAAACCTTTGTTTATTATGTGTGCGCACAGGTCAATTACTCTGCAGGAATACGCCCATTCGTTGTCGTACCAGGAGACGAGTTTGAAGAAACGCTTTTCGCCCTTTAAATTATTCTGCAGTGTCGCCAGGGCATCATATATTGAGGACCTATTGTCATGGATGAAATCAGAGGAAACGAGCTCTTCGCTGCAAACTCCAAGAATATCTTTCAGGTATGTCTGCGACGCTTTTTTGAGCAGGCCGTCTATTTCTTCGATGGAAGTATCTTTTATTGAACGAAAAGTCAGGTCAACCACCGAAACATCCGGAGTAGGTATTCGGAACGACATACCCGTAAGTTTTCCCTTTACCGCCGGAAGTACCTCTCCCACAGCTTTTGCCGCGCCGGTAGTTGAAGGAATGATATTAATTGCCGCTGCCCTGCCGCCGCGCCAGTCTTTTTTAGAAGGGCCGTCCACTGTTTTCTGGGTGGCGGTATATGAATGAATAGTGGTCATTAAGCCTGTTTCAATGCCTATGCCTTCTTTCAAGATCACATACACCAGCGGCGCCAGGCAATTTGTGGTACAGGAAGCGTTTGAGATAATAGAATGTTTTTTGGGGTCGTATTCGTTCTCGTTTACTCCCATAACTATCGTTTTTACGTCTCCTTTAGCCGGAGCCGAGATTATGACTTTTTTCGCGCCCGCGGTTAAATGGCCGGCCGCTTTTTCGGATTCCGTAAAAAGGCCTGTGGATTCAATGACTATATCAACCCCTAATTGTTTCCAGGGGAGTTCCGCCGGATTTTTGGTTGCCATGATACATTTGATCTTATTGCCGTTAACGATCAGTGTATCGTCAGATTCGCTCGCGGGGTCGCTTTTTGTGGTGGAGATATCGTGCTTAAACTTCCCGTGTATAGAATCATATTTCATCTGATAAGCAAAATATTTGGCGTCGGTGGAAATATCAACCACAGCCGCGACGTCAATTGTTTTTCCTAAAAGCCCTTTATCGCAAAGAGCCTGAAACGCCATCCTGCCTATCCTTCCAAAACCATTGATACCAACTTTCACCGCCATTTTATCCTCCTGTTTTTATTTTGTATAGTTTAACCGGTTTTACTTGGGGATTCTTCTGTTTTAAGCTGGGGGCTTCCTTCCTTTAAGAATTTCGCTGCCATTTCCGGGGGAGTGGGCACTACGTAAAAACCTGTTCCCCACTCGAATCCTGCCACGCGGGTCAATTTAGGTATGAATTCGATGTGCCAGTGGTAGCTGTCTATGATGTTTTCTCCGTTTAAAGGAGATGAGTGTATGATGAAGTTATAAGCCGGGTCCTTGAAGACTTTTTTGATCCTGGAAACTATTTCTTTTATGATGGAAGCCAGGGTCGGCACTTCTTCCGGGGACATAAGGCAGAAAAAGCTGTTGTGTTTTTTCGGCACAATCCATATCTCGAACGGAAAACGCGAAACAAACGGGCAGAAAGCCATGAAATGCTTATTCTCAATGATTATCCGCTCTTTATCCTGGGTTTCCTGCCGGAGTATGTCGCAGTATATGCAGCGTTCGCGGTATTCGAAATAATTATTCGCGCCGTTTATCTCTTCTTTTACGTTTTTGGGGACCATCGGCAGGGCGATTATCTGGGTATGCGGATGTTCCATGGAGGCGCCTGCGGCCGGACCGTAATTCTTGAAGATCATTATATATTTAAAACGCTTATCCTTTAGCAGGTCCAGTGTGCGCTGCGAGCACATCACAATGAGGTTCTCAAGCTCATTATTCATTAAATCCGAAAGGTCCTTGTTATGATACGGGGTTTCTATGATCACTTCGTGGGCGCCGATGCCGTTGGACAAGTCGTAAATGCCTATGCCTCTTCTGTCCAGGTCGCCTTCGATTTGCAGCGCCGGGAATTTATTGGGTACCACTCGAAGCTGCCAGCCGGGGCTGTTAGGCGCGGTACTTGGATCTCTGATCGCGACTATTTCCGGAGGCGTCTGTGATTCGTTTCCGTAGCAAAATGGGCAGGAGCCCGCTCTCCAGGGATGAGATTCATGCTCATATTCCCCGGGCTGCATCGGATTGTCGGTATCAACGATTACCCATCTTCCCGTAATGGGGTCTCTTCTTAATTCTGACATTTTGGCTTTCTTTTTAACCTACATCCACTTCGCGCAAAAACTTTGCCGCGTTTTCCGGAGGCAAAGGGCAGATATAAAAGCCGGTGCCCCATTCAAACCCGGCTACCCGGGTTAACCTCGGCATAATTTCGATGTGCCAGTGAAAATCATAATCTATGCTTCGCCAATAAGAGCCTTTTTGCCTGCGGAAAGGAGCCGTATGCAGTATATAATTATACGCGGGGTCGTTTAAGCCTTTCTTTAATTTCGCCAAAACTTTTTTCATGATACGCGCCAGGCCCGCGCGGCTTGGCATATCAAGGTTGACGAAATCGCAGGAATGTTTTTTAGGTAATATCCAGACTTCAAAAGGGAATCTCGAAGCGAAAGGAGTTACCGCCAGAAAACCGTCCAGGTCAAGTATGACCCTGTCTTTAAGGTCGGTCTCTTGTTTTATCAGGTCGCAGAATATGCATCTTTCGTGTTGATCGTAATATTGCCTGGCTCCGACTAATTCCTCTTTGACGCGTTTCGGGTTTACGGGAGTAGCGATCAATTGGGAACGCGCGTGTTTGATCTTTCCTCCGCCGGCTATCCAACTGTAGTTTTTAAAAACAAGCGCATATTTAAAACGTTTGTCCCTTTCCAGGTCGGTTATCCTGTCGATGTAGCAGGTGATGACCTTTGTGATCTGGTCTTCCGCAAGGTCTGCGATATTCGAAATATGCTGGTTTGTTTCAATGATTATCTCGTGGGCTCCGACGCCGTTCATCACGTCGTATAGCCCTTGCCCTCTGCGGTCAAGGTCCCCCTCTATTCTTAGGAAGGGAGTGACGCTTGGGACTACCCGGACATCCCATCCCGGAGTGTTGGGCTGACCTGGCTTTGACCTTATGGAATAAATTTCGGGAGGGGTTTGTGTTTCTTTACCTTCGCAGAAAGGACAGGGTTTTTCAGGCTGCTCGGCTTCGGGGGCGGCTCCGCTAAACTGATCCGGCCTCTTGGCGCGTTCGGTCGCTATGATAACCCATCTTCCGATAATAGGATCTTTTCTTAATTCAGGCATTTTTATTTAAATTTTATATTTATCTTAAAAGACAATGTTCTGATTATAGCATAAGTTATTTTCCATGCAACTAATTTTTACTCCCGAATTTCTCTCCCGCGGAAATTCTGTGCCCGGCGGTAAACTCAGCCGCGGTCATGACCCTCCTGCCTTCTATCTGCAGTTCTTTTATTATCAAATTGCTCTTCTCGCAGGATACGGTAATGCCTTCCTTTGAGACGTTCATTATTTCCCCGGGACGAGCCTCTTTTGGCCCCAAGCTAAACGCGGCAGCTTTCGCCTTAAATATCTTTAGCATCTTTTTTCCGTAATAAGTATAAGCTCCCGGCCAGCTAATGCAGCCTTTAACCAGATTGTTGATCTTTTCCGCCGGTTTCTTCCAATCGATTACCCCGTCTTCTTTCCTCAATTTGGGAGCGTAACTGATTGCGCTATTTTTTTGAGCGGTTAAAGTGTAATTCCGGTTCCGGATGCTTTCTAAAGTTTCCAGGAGTAATTTCGGCGCCAGCTCCGACAGCCTTAGTTCAAGAGTTATGGCGTTAGCTTCATTTTCCACGGGGAAATCTTCCTGCAGGATAATCGGCCCGGCGTCCATTTTTCTGGCTAATTTGATCACGGTTATGCCGCAGGTCTTATCGCCGTTTATTATTGACCAGTTTATAGGCGCGGCTCCCCGGTACTTAGGCAATAATGATGCGTGGACGTTTACCGCCATGATGCCCGGTATATCCAGTACCTCCTGAGACAGTATTTGCCCGTAAGCGATGACCACAAACAGGTCGGCGTTCAGGCTTTTCAATAACCTGACGGCATCCTGCGTGTTTATATCCGGAGGCTGATAGGCGCGGATTTTAAGGCCTTCGGCTGTTGTTTTTATCGGTGTCTGGGCCAAATGCATTCCGCGGCCTTTCTTCCTGTCCGGCTGAGTGACCACGCAGGAAACTTTGTGGCCTGATTTGAGCAAAGCCTTTAAAGACGGTAATCCAAAATGCGCGCTGCCGAAGAATACTATGTTCATTTAGTCAGGTGCCAGGTTATAGGTTAAAGGTCCTACAGTGGGTCGATGTCCACCGTGATTATTATACCAGAATAAGAGAAATTCTTTAAGGACGATTTCAGGAATTTTGAAAGCGCTTTTGGGTTCGCGCAATTCAATAAAATCTGGCGGTAATAGTTCCCGCGCAGTTTAGGCGGCTGTCCCGGATTGAGCGCTATGATCTGTATGCCCTTAGGGTTATTTTTGTTCAATTCCTCAAACAGCCTTGCGCTTACCTCATTTACTTTTTCTTCTTTTTGCCCGCGCAGTTTTACCAGCCCCAAATGGCTGAATGGCGGGAAATCCAGCTGTTTGCGCTGCCTTAATTCTTCGTCATAAAACATATTCACATCTTTGGCTTCCAGGGCTTTAAAAGCGTGGTGGTTAGACAAAGCGGTCTGTATGATCAAAACCTTATCGGTAAGCCCTATGAGCCCGGCCAATACTTCAAAGGCCCTTTCAGACGCCCGGAAATCCACCCTGTTCAAAGAATTGTCGATTGAAAGCACGCCGATGAGGTCGAAATTCAGCCCCGTGTGCTTGATTACAGCCTGGGTCGAGATGAATATATCGGCTTCGGCCTCGATAATGTCCCGGCTGTCTTCTATTTGTTTGAGCCTGGCCTGGGGAAATATCCTTGATAGCTCGCTTTCGATCTTTTCTGTGCCGAACCCGGAATATTTTATGTATCCGGAATTACAAGTCGGGCAGATCTGCGGAGGTTTCATTTTGAAACTGCAATAATGGCAGCTTAAGACAGCCTCTTTAAAATGATAGATCAGGTTAATATTGCAGCGGGGGCATTTTAAGATTACGCCGCAGGTCTGGCAGGAAGCGAATGTGGCGAAGCCTTTTCTGTTTAAAAATAAAAGCGTCTTTCCCCCGCGTTCAAGGACTCCCGCGATGGCATCCTGCAGGTACTTTGACAATATCGGGTTTTTTTTGGAAAAGAACAAATTCAAAGCGTTAAATGTTTTTATTTCCGGGAAACCGGCCTCTCTTTTCAAAAGCAGGTATCCCGTTTTATTTTCTTTAGCGGCATGGAAACTTTCCAGCGAAGGCGATGAGCTTCCAAGTACCACTTTCGCGCCTTCTAATTTCGCGCGCATGAAAGCGACTTCGCGGGCGTGGTAATGCGGGACCTGGTCCTGTTTGTAGACTGTATCATGCTCATCATCAATTATGATAAGCCCCAGCCTTTTCGCCGGCGCAAACACTGCGGAGCGTGTCCCTATGACCGCGTCGGCCAGTCCTGCGTTTATTTTCTTCCAGCTTTCGATTTCACCCGGCATATTGCGGTGTAAGCACGCCGGATTACAGCCGGTTTTCTCAGCGATCAGATTTTGCGCCCAGGGTATAAGGTTTTTATCGGCCAATAGCACTATTGCCTGTTTGTTTTCACTTAAGGTTTGTTTTATCTGTTCTATATAGCTGTCCCATTTTCCGCCGCGCATGTCATGGATCAACAAATGTTTTGCGGGCGTATTTTTTTGTACCGGCTCCTCCGCTCCGGACTTCCGGCGGGGCTCGGTACCCAGTTCAGGCAGAGCTTTTATCTTCCTGAAATTTTCCGGCAATGCCGTTTCGATCGCTTCGCCCCAGGAACAGCAATAATATTCGGAAAGTTCCCTGGTAAGTGAGAGCATGCTTTTATCCAGGAGCACGGATCCGTCTAAAACATTCAAAACAGGCTTGGTTTTTTTGATACTGGTCTCTTTGGAAAGAGCTACCACATAACCTGTGCATTTCTTGAAGCGGAAATCGATTTCCACTCTCATCCCCGTTTTTAAACTGCCTCGTAAATTCTCAGGGACAAAATAATCAAACGGCCCTTCAACCGGAAGGCCCAGGACTACTTGAGCGTACATATTTGCATAACTCCTGCGTGGAATCAGGTTTTTTTATCTTCTGGATGTTCTGCCTGACGCGGTTTAATTTATCGGGATTGTTTTTCCAGTCCCGGACGATGTCTTTAACTTCCTGCGTATCTTTAGCCTCCAGCGCGCAGCCGGAATCTATCATGATTTTAGCGTTTTCAGTTTCCTGCCCCGGTATCCCTCTTATCAAAATCATCGGCAATTCCATAGCCAGAGCTTCCGCTATGCTTAGCCCTCCGGGTTTGGTAATGATAAAATCCACCTCTGACATGATCCGCGGTATCTGGTCGGTGAATCCGTATAAATCCAGGCCGCTGTAATTTTTTGATTTAAGGTGAGCGTACAATTCTTTATTGTTTCCGCAGACTACCGTAAGTTTTATCATCGTTTGCAATTCTTCCGCCATTTTTTCGATAAAGGAAAATCCGAAAGAGCCGGTAATTAATAATGCGGAGGAATTGCTCCCCGCCGCTTTTTTAGCCGATGAAAATTCGGTACGGATAGGTATCCCGAATACCTTAATTTTGGATTCAGCTAACCCCAACAAAAGAAGCTTTTCCTTGGTGTATTCGGAGGCGACGATGTAATCGTCGCATTTTTGGCTAAGCCACAACGGATGAACTCCGAAGTCTGTAATAACGGTGATCAATCTTGAGGTAATTTTATTTTTGGCTTTCAGGTAAGAAACGGCATCTGCCGGGAAAAAATGGGTAACTACTATGGCGTCGGGATTCTCGCGCGTCAGAAGATCGGAAAAGCTTTTGCAGTTCCTGCGGCTTAAGGAGTTAAGGGCCTTCCTTACAAACGCGTTATTAGTGATAAAAAATAAAACAGCCCAAAGGGGGGTTAAGTGGCTGGCTAAAAAAGAGTAGCCTTTGGAATAAAAAGAGGAAAACCCGGGTTTGGTATGGGAGAGGATATCGATGATCTTGACTTCCGCCTGAGGCGCGCTGACTTTTAAGCAGTTATAAACAGATTCGGCCGCCGTTTGATGTCCGCGGCCGGCTGAGGCGTAAGCGATGATAATTTTCATTTGGTTATCAGGATCGGTTTTTTAATATTATTTTTACGGCCCCGGGCAAGTTTTCGGCGGTAAAATCAGGCCTGGTTTCCCAGTTTGCGCTGTTTGCGGGTTTTTCTTTCCCGGAAAAAACCAGGATAGATTTGCAGCCGGCTTGTTTCGCGGCCATTAAGTCCATTACGGAGTCGCCCACGAAGAAGGCGTTTTTCAAGGCGAGCCTCGGTATCTTGTTTTCTTTAAGCGCCTTTTTGATCAGTCCGTCTTTAGGCTTTCGGCAGGGGCAGTTATCTTCGGAGCGGTGGATACAGTAATATACTCCGTCAATAACCGCATTTGACTTTTTTAATTCGCTTACCATGTAATTGGTAATGATATCAAGGGTTCTTTGGGAATATATCTTCTTGGAAACCCCCGCCTGGTTTGAGATCACAAACATTTTATAGCCGCCCCGGCTTAATTTCCTTAAAGCCGACCTTACTCCGGGAAGAAGACGGAAATTTTTAAGCGAAGTGACATATTTTGTGTCTCCTGGATATTTATTGATCACTCCGTCCCTGTCTAAAAAAACCACTTTTATTCCCATTTTTAAGGTTTTTCCTGCATGTTGGATTTCATTTCCCAGTATTTGGCGTAAGTCATAAGCTGGTAGAGGCCTGAGACGTAGGCCATCATAAATCCGATGAAACCGTCCTTGCGGCCCTTTTTGACGAAATAGAACTTGATGAACCTGGAAATCGCCTTCATCATGCAAAAACCGAAACTCATCTTACGCTTGTCCCTGAGCCATTTCCTGGCTTCAAAATCGGTCTGGTGGTTTAATTTGCTGAAAAGGTTTTTGAAATCGCGGTATGCCAGGTGGATAATGTCGCCTTTAAGTGTAAACCTTTCCCCTTCCATAATAGCCCTGGGATGGTACTCGGCTTCTTCTTCGTATTTGAACAGGTCCCTGCGGAACATCTTGAGCTTGGCATTGGGATACCATCCTCCGTGTTCGATCCAGTATTTACCGATAAAATTCCTGTGCGGGATGTTATAGCCGTTAAATTTAGGCCCTTCTTGGAATAGTTTTATTATTTCCTCTTTTAATTCCGGAGTGACACGTTCGTCAGAATCGAGGCTCAATATGTAGTCGTACTTAGCCAGGCTGTAAGCGTAATTCCTGTGCGCGCCTTCCTTGACCCATTTCCTGATGAAAACCTTATCGGTATATTTTTTTACGATGGCGAGCGTTGAATCGGAGCTCATGTCATCGACTATCACTATTTCGCCTACCCATCCGGAGACGCTCTTGAGGCAGTCTTCAATTATCTCCTGGCTGTTTTTTGTCAGGGTGACCACAGATAACGGTATTTTCTCTGGCATTTTATCTCCTTTTATCTTTTTAAATAATTTTACGGATAAGCTTTGCGATATATTCTATCTGCCCCTTTTTTATATGCGGATACATAGGCAGTGACAGGATTTCTCCGCAGATCCCTTCCGCCACAGGAAAATCCCCTTTTTTATAGCCCAGCTCTTTATAAGCCGGCTGCAGGTGCAAGGGAATAGGATAATGTATGATAGCGGATACGCCTTTTTCTTTGAATAATTCAATTAATTGCCCGCGTTTCTTCGACCTTATCGCGTAGACGTGGTAGACGTGCTTTAAACCTCCGGCAGCGTAAGGTGGAGTCAGCCCAGGTATGTCTTTTAACATCCCGTTATAAATATTGGCCGCTTTAATACGCATATTGTTCCAGGTGCCCAGTTTTTTTAATTTGATCCTTAACAACGCGGCCTGCAGAGTATCCAGCCGTGAATTATAACCCACAACCGCGTGTTCGTATTTCGACACCCTGCCGCAATCATGAAGCATGAATATTTTTTTAAATATTTTTTCATCGGAAGTCGTGACCGCCCCAGCGTCGCCCAATGCGCCCAGGTTTTTGGAAGGATAGAAACTGAAACATCCTATATCACCGATACTGCCCGCCTTGCCGGTTTTGCCTCCGCCTAAATCGATCTCGGCGCCGTGCGCCTGGGCGGCGTCTTCGATCACTTTCAAATTGTATTTTCTGGCGAGCTTTAATATCGCGGGCATGTCAGCGGGTTGGCCAAAAAGGTGCACCGGAATTATGGCCTTAGTCTTCTTAGTGACGGCCTTTTCGATTTTTTTCACATCGATATTATAAGTATTTTCATCGATATCTACGAAGACAGGTTTTGCCCCCGTGTAAGAAACCGCGAGCGCCGTCGCGATAAAAGTAAAGACCGGGACTATTACCTCATCCCCCTCTTTTATATCCAGGGCCTTTAGCGCCAGGAACAACGCGGCTGTGCCGGAACTGACTCCGACAGAGAATTTAGAGCCGCAAAACCCGGCGAATTCTTTTTCGAACAGCCCCACGTTTTCTCCAAGGATAAAATCCCCTTTAGCGGCGACTTTTCTTATCGCCCGAAACATTTCTTTATTTAACTCTTTGTGCTGCGCTCCTAAATCGGAAAACGGTATTTTCACAATAACCCCCTTACTGCTTCAAACACTTCATCTATGCTGATCAAATTCAAACATTCCCTGTCCCTGTCGCAGACCGCCCTTTTGAAATTCTTGTAGCACGGCCTGCATTCGATGTTCCTTTTGATGACGGCGTGTTTTTCCGAGATCGAATACGGGCCGTAAACCAGTTCATCAACAGGGCCGAATATCGATACAGTGTTTACGCCCAGCGCGCAGGCGATATGCAATAAACCCCCGTCGTTTGCGACCAGTATTCGTAAATTGTTTATAACAGCTATAGAATCCTCTAAATTCGTCCGCCCGGCCAGGTTTACCGGTTTGTTCTTCATGGAATAAACCATGGCTTCGGCGATCTCTTTTTCAGCTTCGCTGCCGATTATCAGCACTTTCGCTTTTAGTTCCGTGACCATCCTGTCGGCTAAGCGCGCGAATTTCGCGGGCGGCCAGTGTTTAAAAGAAGCGTCTTTACCCCAGCTCGCACCCGCCCCCGGTGCGATACCGATCAATAAGTCCCCTTCATTTATTCCTGAACGGCCGAGTATGCTGTTGGCGCGGGCCTTGCTTTCAGGAGTCGGCGCAAGGTTCAGGTCGTATTTTTTCGGCTTAAGCCCCAGGAAATTTAATAGATCAAGATAATACTCTACCGCGTGTTTTGAGGAATAGCCTTCCAGTTCTATACTATCGGTTAAAAACCGCCCTCTTTTTTTGTAATTAAAACCGACCCTTTTCCTGATCCCGATTATTTTCGATATCAGGCTGTAACGGTGGTCCAAAGAAAAATCTATGGTCACATCGAATTTGCCTTTTTTTAGCTTCCGGACAAGGCTAAGGAACCTAAAAAGCCCTTCTATTTTTGATTGCCCGGAAATCCTTTTCATATCCCCCCTGGATAAAGGAAAGATTACGTCGATATCCTTGTTGTTTTTTAAGATATCCTGGACCCGTTCATTGCACCAGTAACCGATGAATGAATCCGGGAAATTATCTTTTATGGCCCGGATGACCGGAGTGGTAAACAAAACATCTCCAATGCCGAAAGGATTGATTATCAGGAATCTTTTCATAAATATTAGCTTTCTAATGCGCGCAGCGCGTTATCTATGACTTCACGCGCCGTAATACCGGATAAATTATTCTTTTCCATGACTTTATGGCCCTGCCCCCATGGGCCCCATCTTTTCGCGGTTTTTCCAGGCAGGTCATTCCTGAAAATGGCTATTACCCGTGTTCCTATCGCCGCAGCCAGATGCACCGGGCCGCTGTCGGCTGAAATAAGCAATTTGCATCTTTTTAATACCGCCGCCAGTTGCGGCAGGGTCGTTTCCCCGGTTAAATTAACGATATCCGCGGAATCGCCGATAAATTTTTGGTCTTTATTGCGCTCTTGTTTTCCTCCCACGATTATCACTTTGAAGTTATTTTTAAGTAATCCCTGTATCAATTCATGAAAATGCTCCTGCGGCCATTCTTTTACGGGATCACTTGTCCAGGGATGGACTGCGACCAGTCCTCTGGATTTTCCAGGGGATAACTTTGCCGATAAGTCCGGCGGCAGGTTACCGGTTATTTCGAGGAAGATGTTCTTATCTTCTGTTTTGGCCCCGATCATGCCGGCCAAATCAAGATTATATTCTACTTCGTGTTTTATAGCCAGATATTTTTTGTCCGCGATTTTTTTGGTCAGCAAAAATGGCCATTTTCTCGCGTATCCCGCGCGTACAGGCGTGGCTGAGAGAAAACTTATGAGATTAAACTCCGCTGACGGATTAAAAATCACGCAGGCGTCTATTTTCCTTTTTCTAAGGTCTCCTGCGAACGCGAGGATTTCCGAGATTTTATGCTTCCTGTTTTCCCAGGGGATCACTTCGTCAACGAACCCGATACTTTTTGCCAGTTCCCCTAAATAAGGATCCACCGCTAAAATAAGCTTAGAGCCGGGAAAACTCGTTTTTAATGCCCGGAAAGCCGGAATATTAAGCAGGAATTCGCCTAACCGGTCATTCCTTACAGCAAGGATATTTTTAATTTCCATGAGTTTGTTGGAATCTGGGTTCCTTTAAAGCAAAACATAATCCTACCGTAAACCAGAAGATCATCACGACTTTGGCGTAATATAAGCTGGTTTCTGTAAGCCCGTTTATCATGAAAGCCAAAAGTGAAGCTGTGACGGCAAGGGAGACGATCTTAAGGTAATTGTCTTTTAGGCCTTTAAAAGTCGCCGCGCAGCTTTTAAAAAGCCTGAATAAAAGCCAGATGAAAACGCCTAAGCCGATAAGCCCGATTTCACCGGCCATATGAAGAAAATTATTGTGCGCGTAAACTGATTCGCTGGTTTTGGCGTTTTCCGCCTCGGGAAGTTTGTATTTTGAATAATTAAGGGAAAAAGTATTCACGCCGACCCCTAAGACCGGATGATGGCCGATCATGTTCAGGGTATTCCTGTAGATGCTTATCCGGTCGTAATTGGTCATAAATATGACCGGATTGTAATTTACGCTTTTGGCCCAGTCCTTTATGTTTTGAGGGGCTATGACCGGGGCTATGGCCGCTAGAATCAGCAGGGTTATCAAGACGATCTTATCTTTTTTAACGATGCCCAGGAATAAAAGGCTTAAAACGAGCGCCAAAGCCGTCGGCCGGGAAAAAGTAAGGGTTATTCCGGCTACGATGGTAAAAGCCGCCGCGAACATCAGTAATTTTTTCCTGCCTTTAAGATAATAGAGCGCCATCGCGAAAGCCACAGGCGCTATCGGTGACAAATACACGCCCAAAACATTGGCGTCGGGAAATGCCGCGGTCGAGCGCTTAAGTCCGATATTTATTATCAGCTCGTTGCCCCGTATGAAATCTTTGCCGAATGCGTTTTGCCAGAGGGCATCGCAAGAAGCCAGTACCGCGCCAAGCACCATGAATAAGATGATCCTGCTTATATGTTTTCTGTCCTTGATTTCCTGGGCGCAGATCAAAAATACCGCCGCGCTTTCTATTAATTTGAAGATCCCTTTGACGCTGGAGTTCAGGTTAACCGAATTTTTAAAGGAAAGAATGGAAATGAGTATCAAAAGCAGGAACGGCAGGTTGATCGGGGTACTTTTTATAAACGGTTCTTTCTTGATGATCTTTTTCGCGGCAAAGGCGGCGCACATAATGCCCAGTAAAGAAAAAGTAAATCCCGGAGCGATAGCTATTGAGAAGGGAAAAAGAACTATAGACCAGTAAAGCGCGTAATCGAGGTATTTAACCGCCATTCTTGCCTCCTTTAAAGATTGCCCAAAGATAAACTTTTAGATAACCCGGTAATACTTTAAGCATACTAAAACTTGATTTTCCCTTCTCTCTTTCTTTCCATACTGTAGGCACTTCGGTTATTTTAAATCCCCGGAAGTACGCCTTAAGCGTAATCTCCATGGAGATCTCAAAACCTTGCGCTCTTATATCTATCGAATCGATAACCTGTTTCCTGTACATTTTGAAGGCGTTGGCGATGTCAGCGGTGGGTAAATGAAGGAAAAATTTAAGTGAGCCGCCCACAAAGCCGGACAAAAAGCCTTTTAATTTGGAACCTCCCAGGCGCCTGCCTCCTTTTATGTATCTGGCCCCGCAGACAACGTCGAATCCCTCTTCGATTTTTTTCAGCATTTCCCCGATCGTGTCCAGGTCATCGCAAAGATCAGCCATTAAAGGGAGAATAACATCCGAGCGCGCGTTTTCAAACCCGGTCCTCAAGGCATTGGCAAATCCTTTATCTCTTTTATTCTCGATTAAACGTATATTCCTGAATTTAGGAGTAAACTCTTTTACGATCTCAGCGGTTTTATCCGAAGAATGGTCATTTACCAAAATCATTTCAAAATCGATATCCAGCGCGTTTTCAACCCTATTGATAAGGCTTGGCAGGTTATCCTGTTCATTGTGAACAGGCACCACTACGGAAAGCTTCATTTATTTTTTAATTTCTCCCAGACCTTGGCCCATTTAAGGAAATGGACATAGCTAAAAAGGATGGAAAAGACCAACCCGTCCATGCCTTCCTTATGGCCTTTTTTATCCCAATACATTTTCTTAAAAAGTTTAAGCGGCTTAAACGTCAGGTTATATTTGATTTTCTTGGCGGTGAGGCCCTTTTCAGTATCAAGGATATCCTGCGCCTGCAGGTCCGTGTAACGGTTCTGCCTGGCTATAAATTCATTCAGGTTGTCAAAAGGATAATGCAGGATGTCCGCTTTTATACAGCCTACCTCTCCATTAACGATCATACTCTCATGCACTCTGCCTTCATAATGCGCGAAACCTTTCTTAAGGAGGTGCTGAGACCAGTGGTACCACCCGCCGTATTTAAAGCCGTGGCCAAGGAAGAAATTCTTCCTCAGGAATTTGAAGGCGGAAAAATGGGTATCAGGCAGGACACTGTCGCACTCTTTCTTGAATTCCTGCGTAACCACTTCGTCGCTGTCCAACTGCAGGACCCACCCGTTTTTCGCTTTTTCAATCCCGAAATTGCGTTCCGCGGCGAACGAACCCAGGAATTTATGCGAATACACAACAGCGCCCAGTTTTTTCGCGATTTCCGCTGTATTGTCAGTACTCTCTCCGTCAACGACTATTATCTCATCGGCCCACCCCGCCAGTGAATTAATGCAGTTGGAGATTTTGCCGCTCGCGTTCTTTGATAGCACAACCGCGCTTATAGAGTATCTTTTAGTCATTTTGTTTTCGCCGCCTCCGGTTTAAGTGACAATCTGGAATAAGCCACCATTAATCCGACAATGACCCAAAAGATTATCTGTATCCTTTTTTCCCGCATAGTATCGACAAAATTAACCAGGAAAAAAGAGATCGCGCTAAGCATAAATCCGAACCCCATTTCATCCCTTGGGAGCGCTTTTACGATTTTAAAAAGTCTGAAAACAAGCCAAAAAAATATGGAAAAACCTACTATACCGGTTTCCAGTAATATCAAAAGGTAATAATTATGGGGGTGCATATTATGGATAAGGATCTTTGAAGTATAATGCTTCCTCATGACACTTTGAGATGTGGTGCTAATGCCTTTTCCGAATACAGGGTCGCGTTTGATTTCTTCCAGGCTTAAACGCCATAATGCCGGCCTTCCTCCGGGAGTTTCTAATTGCTGGTCGTACAGTTTTAAGATCCTGCTCCTTGATTCGTGCGGCACAAAAAGAAAAGACAGGAAAACAAAGAAAACAGCCAGGCTTATCTTCAGGATTTTGCTGGCGCCTGAGGTTTTGCTGAATATAAGAAAACATGCGGGAATGCTTAACAAGATCGCGAACCACGATTCCGCGGAAAAAGAAAGATACAGTATCGCGGCGGTAATCACGGAAAACAATAACAATATCGCCTTGTTTATTTTAGAGCGCAGAAGGAACAATGTGACTATAGGCCCGGTTAAAATAAGAAATACCCCGAATTCGTTCAAACTGCGGAACTGCCCGCATATGAATTCCCCGTTTTCCAATACCTCGCGGGAAAGAAACCCCGTCCCGGTCCTGAACTGCCAGGCGGCATTCGCCAATACAAAGATAAAGGAGATTGTTATTACCCATAAAGCCAATTTAAATATTTTCCTGGTTTTTATTATAATAACCGTGAAAAAGTAATACATAAAGGGCTCAAACCACTTGCCGTAGCCCCCCTTAAGGCTTTCCCAGTGCGAAATACTGATGAAAATACTGAAGACGCAGAACAGGAAAAACGCGAATAAAGGTAAATTAAGCCCGGTTTCCGGAAGCCAGTCTTTAAGTTTTCTTTTCGCGGTTAAATTATTGATTAGCCATAAACTTAAAAGCGACGCAAAACATACCTCAACCACGGCTTTTGAGAACGGGGCAAAAGCTAAAAATACGCAAAACATAAAAAGCGACAAATTATCCGTAAAATTCCCCTGTTTTATTGAAATATCTTTCATTGTTGTCCAGCTTCCCGTATGAATTTGAAAAATTTTAAAGCTATTCCCGCCACCAAACAGAAATATCCCGTTTCGGCAAGCATCCCGGGAAATGAGTTAGAGTTAAAGAGAGAAAAAAACGCTGAAAGCATAAAGAAAGCCAAAGATAAAACAACGGGTTTGTCCGTGAAATTCATGGCTAAGAGCCAGTGGATATTCTTTCCTGTCCCCACAATGATCAAGTGGATGCTCTTTACGAATTCGGTTTCTTTTATGCGGCTTATTTTCTTTAACGCCAGTTTCCCTGATTCATGGATCTTCCTGCCGTAATTTATCGACGCTTTTTCATCTTTTAACGGCTCAGGACGGTTTAACGCGTATGATTCGTAATACTCTTTGACTTTAAAGACAATCAAGCCTGAGAGCACAACAAATGAGCTTAACAAACCTAGCCAGAAAAAATAAAAGGAGCTTAGTTTAATGCTGTACAGCTTAAAACTAATATATTTTAGACCAATTAGGACGACAAGAAAAGGTAAAATTGAAAAAAAGATATATACGAAAGCGTCTTCAAGGACCAGCCCGAGGAGGCGTTTCAAAGAATAGGCGGCTAAACCTATGACTAAAATCACCAGCGGGAAAAATAAAGCCGGCCGGGGAAAAACAGTTCCGGAATAAAGGGAATCTGAGAAAAACACGAAAATAGCGTCCCGGAATTTTTTGCGGTAATTAGTGAGGATTATCTCCGCTTCTTGCGGGTGGTTTTTCGAAAAAGTTAAGATTAATTCATTCCTGCCTTCTTTTACGAATTCACGCGGGATATACAGCCAATTTGTCTCTGACAGCCCTCCTTTTTTAACGTAATTGCATATGTTGGTGTTCAGTTTGAAACCGTTGATAAAAATGGTCTTGTCTTTGCTTTCTTTAACCAGCGGGTGTTTTAATTTCAAGAGATAGGAGGATTTATCCAGAGTAAAATTAAGTTTTATCTCTTTAGAGTTTAAAACCGGGTTCGCGCTGTATTCTTTGAGCATCCCTTCCGGGTAGGTAATTACCAATGCCTGATACAAATATGTTAACCCGAGGCTCAAGACGGCCATAGCGATGATCAGGAATGCTTTATTTTTCATGGGCTCTGAATTTTAGTATAACAAAAAATAAAAGGCAGAAAACCAACGTAATCGCTGATACCAATGCCCCGGCGTAAAATATTGACTGGGGCAGGAAATAAATGATCAAAGAGAAATTCTCGTTTAACTTCTCTTTTTTAGGGTCAATATACCAGCCATTGCAGTAGCCGTTTGCCAGCCGGTGTTCCACATCAAGAGGTTTAAGAAAGAAAAACTTTATGTCCGCCGGGGAAAATTTTAAAGTTTCCTCGTGGCCGGCGGTATTATAAAGCTTCCATTTAGTATTGAAAGTCTCGGAAAATACCAGCCAGAAAGGATATTTAGCTCCTGAAATATCAATTTGGTATTTGGCAGGGTTAATTCTTTTGAAGATGATTTTAGGCTCCCGGTGGCTTGACTCAGTGATCTCCCCTCTATTCTTTTTTGATAAATGCCATTTATCCCCGGAATTTGTCAATTGCGGCCCGTTATTTAAGAGATAAGAACCCAGGTTTTCTTCCCCCGACAGGAAAATCACGGGTTTACCCGCCAAATATTCTGTTTGAGCGAGAGAAACCAAAGACTCGATGCCGGAGCGGATGAAAAAATAATTGGTTGTGGCGTATATATAAGGGGTAAAGAACTTTTCATCGATCTTATAGACTTCCAGTCCGCCGAATTTTTTTTCCAATTTCAATGATTTCTGGGTGTTTATGAACTCCTCAACTTTGCCTAAATCGTGATTGACCCACCAGGTATGGTTTTTTATCACCTGCCAATTAATGTCCCGGTGCAGCAGGATATATTTAACGTTCAATAACTTAAATAAAGGCCCGAATTCAATGTTTGAAGATTTTTCTATTTCGCCAGCGATCAAAAGGGGAATATCGTAGTATTTTCCGTAATTAGCGTAAATAACGGGCTTATCGGAAAACCATTTTATTATATCCGCGCCGGCATATCCTTCTTTTCCCCACGAATATACGGTGTTGCTGTTTTTAGATAACGGCAGGGAAAACAACCTGAATTCTTCCGGCTGTTCTTTGACCCAGTCCTTAAAAGCGTAATAGTAAGGCGGTATTTTCGTGCGGGCGGAAGGGATTATCCCTCCTCCCTGGAATATCAATTCTCCGGTCCAAAACGGATAAGCCAGTATCAGGAATAATGAAGCCATAGCGAAAGAAGTAAATATGAACGCGATCCTTTTGTTAAGGTTCATTCTTAAATAATCAAAAGCGGAGCTTATCCCTGATCCGACCAGCACGCTGAAAGCGAAAGAAGTCAATAAACCCCATTTCTGGATATTGGAGCGAAACGCCGTGCCCAAAAGAGGGATATGTTTGTAAAGCCAGATATTTAACGAAGCAAACGGAGGTTTCGCGCCTTTTATCATAAAAAGCCCGAAGACAAGCAGGATTGAGAAATATAAGACATTTTTTATTTTCTTTTTTTCCGTATTGATCAAAGGGAAAATCGCCAAAATCGGGATAAGAAAACTTAATAATATAAATAGCGGGGTGGAATATGAATCCGACCAGGCATAATAAAGCGCCTCTTCCCATTTACCGTGCAATGACCAAAGGCCTCCTAATCTCAATGCCTCCGGAAGGCTTGCGCTGTTCAACTTGAAAGTTTCCAGATCCGAAATAAATCCCATGTTTGAGGTGGAAGGTTTTACCGAATCAATGAACATGCTTTCCAAATAAGGAGCGATCCAGAAAATATTCAATAAAATCCAGAGGCAGGTTAATACGGCGGTTACGGAGAAAGCCTGTTTTAACACGGCAGAGTTTTTCCGGTTGACTATCAGGTGATAAGACAAATATGAGAAGAGAATTATCCAATGGATAACTAAAATAGCCGGATTAGCGTAAGCGTATGTCCCGAGCACCACCCAGGCAAGTAATAAAAGAAAAACATATTCATAAGTTTTTTTGGAAGTAAGCGAACGTATGAATAGCCCAAGCAGCAAAGGCGTCATTGAATATCCCGGAAGCAGCATTCCTGAAGCCAGATGCCAGGGTAATTCCATTGAATAAGGGTTCATCATGTAGAAAAGCGCCGCGGAAATCCTGGTCAGCCTGTTAAAACCCAATACCCGGCATAGATAATACATCGATAACCCGCTTAAGGTAAACCAGACATAAAAAAGCGACTTCTCGAATATAACAAGGGAAATACCCGCTAACTCGGTTAGGTACCCGTATGAAGAATAGGGCGCTAGAAACGACATCTGTCCCGGAGCGGGGTAACCCATCGATACCGCGTGGTCCCAGAGGAACAAATTACTTTGGAAAAATCCTGACCTTGATAAGGGCAGACAGAAATCCCCGATATTTATGATATATTCCCCCCTAAACCAGGTAAGGGCCAACAATCCCAGGACCAGGATCATAAAAACATCAAGCCAGGATTTTTTATTTTCTATTTCTTCCATAAAGCCGCGATTCCTTCTTTTTCTATTTTTTTGCTTTTAAAGATCATATTTGAGAATTGTTTAAAAAGTTTCACAGTATACAGGAGGTCTTCCGGAGAACGCAGTTTGCAAAATATCCTCCAGGGTTTCCTGGCCCGGGTTTTCAAGAAAAGGGAAAATGCCTGGCCTTGTATCGTTTCCAACTGTTTTTTAGTGAAAAATTTGGTATCCGCCCCTCTTATTATGGTCGACGCGTCTTTCGGGATCAAACCTTCTTTCTTGAAATATTCGTGCATCCTGGTGCCGGGGAAAGGGGTAGCGATATAAAATACCGCGAAATCCAGGTGCGAATTTATGGCGAAATTTATCGTGTCCTGGATGGATTCTTTGGTTTCGTAAGGAAACCCGATTATGAAGGTGCCGATGGTCCAGATCCCCAGTTTAGAGGCGTACTTTATCATTTCTTTGGCATGGTTATAATCGTATTTTTTTCCGATAAAATGCAGGGTTTCCGGATTGCCGGATTCCAGGCCGAATGTCAGGCGGTAACAACCCGCCTGCTTCATTTTCTTCAAAAGCGCTTTATCCATGAGCCAGATGGCAATGCCGTTAGGGGTAGTCCATCTGATATCGATCTTACGTTTGATTATCTCATCGCAGATCGACATAAGCCGGGATTTACTCACTGAAACACTGTCATCCAAGAAATGGATTTCCCTGATCCCGTATTTTCTTATCAGCTCTTCTATTTCATCTACTACGTTTACCGGGGACCGGAATCTCCATTTCCTTCCCCAGACGGTTTTTACCGCGCAATATATGCAGTCCCCGGGGCATCCCCTGGAAGTTATCATGGTGGTGAACGGCTGGCGCATCGTGTAATTGATGCCCTGCGCATAAATTTTAGAATAAGTATCCATAGGCAGTAATTCCCTGGCGGGAAACGGCAGGGAATCAAGGTTTTCTATGTAAGGGCGCGCCGGGTTACGGATTATCTTCCCGTTTACTTTTACGGCTGTGCCGATAACCGAATTTAAATCAGCCTTTTTTTCCATACGCACCGCGATATCCAATAAAGTATCTTCGCCTTCGCCTATAACGACAATATCAACGTTAGCATCATTAAGGACATCTTCCGGATTCGATGAAGCGTGAGCCCCTCCCACCGCTATTTTGATCTTTTTGTCCACATTTTTGACTATTTGAGCGGTTTCATGCATATCCAGGGCGTGAGCCGTGGAAGGCGAGGTAATGCCGACTAAATCGGGGCCGTAATCAGCGATAAACCGTTTGATTTCTTCAGCGGACAGGCCGGGGCGGTTTTTTCCGTTTACAACGGTTACTTTGTCCCAGCCGGCTGCCGAAACATCGAGAATAACGGCATTAAAACCGTTTTTTTTGAGATAAGCCGCTAAATAAGAAAGGCTAAGGATCGGCGAAGGCTGAGCCGGGTCATCGTGGGCCACAGTCAGGTAGGGGTTTATCAATAATATTTTTAAGTTCATTTTCTCTTGACGGTTTTATCGGGCGTGTTTTTTTCGAAGATCATGCGGATGTCCATCCCTTCGCGGTCAATAAGGAAACGCATAAAAAAAGCGGCCATTAATGACGGCAGCAAGAACGCTGATTCGCTTATTTTAAGCAGGAGTCTTCTTCCCGGCATCTTGTTTTCCAAAAAGAAATTTAAACTGCCGAATACCGCCAGCGGAGACTTGAGATTAAGTACGCCTTTATGAGGCAGCTGTGACCTGAGCTTGAAGCCATTTTGCTCGAATATATACCTTAAGGTCCTGGGGGTATATTGATAAAGATGCCTGGGCGCTTCCAGGTTATACCAGAATTGCTTAAAAAGCCTGGATTCTGAGCAGGCAAAGTTAGGCACTTCGATATAAACGATCCCGGTATCTTTAAGCAAGCGGCTTATGGCCATGATCGCCCTGTTCTGGTCGGAAAAGTGCTCCAGCGCCTGTTTTAAAATGATTATATCAAATTCTTTATCAGGGTAACCGGAGGAGTAGAAGTTCGCTTCTTTTACCCTTGCTTTTAATTCCGCGGGAACAACTTCCCGGACGCCGGGATAAGTATCGATGCCGTAGGCGTCGAACCCTCCTTTGACCAGTTCATTAAGCAAAGCCCCGTTTCCGCAGCCGACATCCAGCACACGGCCGTTTTTTCTGATCTTTTTCAGGTCTTTTACGATGGTCCTTAAATTTTTACGCACTATAGGGGAATAAAATGATTCTAACCCCAGGCTAAAAGGCGAGTGATAGTTAACTGGGTAAAACTGATGAAGCGCGCTTTCTTGAGGCTGAGGGTTTATAAAAACCATTGCGCAGCCGGGGCAGCGGACAAATTTGAATTTTTCTTTTGTTGTATTCAGGCGGTTGTCGCTTGCGCTAAAAACAAAATCGCCTGATTGACTGCCGCAAAGCGGGCAGGCTATTTTTATAAGTTCCATTTTATCTTTAATCTGGCTTATTGTATATCTTCGGTTTATTTGTCCGGAGAAAATCAGTTTCATAATACTTGTAGAGCAAAGAATCCCGGGAAAGCAGCTTTTTGATGGTGGCTTCGTCAAAACGTTTCCTGAGCAATTTTGCCGGGTTGCCCGCTACTATTGAATAAGGTTCGATGTCTTTTGTCACGATAGCCCCGGCACCTACTATCGCCCCCTGCCCTATAGTTACGCCCGGCAATACCACGACATTAGCGCCGAGCCACACGTCGTCATTTATAGTAACGGGGGCGGCGGCCAAAGGCTGCCTTAACATTGGGATGTCCGGCAAAGAGAAACCGTGGTTGGCGGTAATGATGGTGGAATTGTTGCCGATCATTACAAAATTACCGATAGTAAGGCCTCCCTGGCCTCCCAGTACGCAGTTCTCAGCGATCACCACCTCGTTTCCCAGGGTAATGCCTTCGGGACCGGAACAACGGAAAGGCGGAAAAATATAGATTTTTTTCCCGGTTTTTTTCATCATAAAAGTATATAACTTCGACCTTAGTTTGCCGAATTCAAAAAAATACCAATGCGCGAGAAGTTTTAAAAAATGATATTTGTTCATAGGTTAGCGCCTTTAATTTTATATTTTAAACAGGTTCTTTGGTTTAAGCCCGAGTGCAAATAAATATCCGTCCCTGCTGCCGATCAGGTGCAATTTTAATAATTCCGGGTTCCCGCCGAGACTTATAATTTTATAACTAATAAGGAGAGTAATCAAAGGAAAAATTAAAATTAAAAAAACAATGAAATTCAAGAGCGGGCCATGGCGTTTCATGAATACCACCCTGTTCCTGGAAAAATAATAAGCGCGCATGGGCAGGTTATAGCCGAGCGCGCGGATGGTCTTTG
>JAQULD010000006.1 GCA_028719045.1 Candidatus Omnitrophota bacterium
TAAATCGGTCCTGGAAGTATTCGTACGGTTATACGAAAAAGGCCTTATTTACCAGGGCAGTTATATCATCAACTGGTGCCCGCGCTGCCAGACCGCTTTATCGGATGAAGAAGCGCCACATCATGAAATACAGGGTAACCTTTATTACCTGCGCTATCCGCTAAAAGATAATCCCAAAGAATTCATAGTGGTAGCCACGACCCGTCCGGAAACAATGCTGGGAGACACCGCGGTCGCGGTAAACCCCAAAGACAGGCGCTTCAAAAAACTGATCGGTAAAACCCTGGTTTTACCCCTGGTAAACCGGGAGATCAAAATTATCTCCGATCCCATGGTGGATACGAAATTCGGGACAGGCGCGGTCAAGGTCACTCCCGCCCATGACCCGAACGACTACGCCCTGGGTAAAAAACACGGCCTGGATTTTATAAACGTGATGTTTGCTGACGCCCGGATGAACGAAAATGCCGGGGATTACAGGGATATGGACCGCTTTGAGGCCAGGGAAGTAATCCTCGAAGACTTAAAAGAAAAAGGGCTGCTTGAAAAAATAGAGCCGCACGCGCTTTCAGCCGGCCACTGTTACCGCTGCCACACCATAATAGAACCGTATTTGTCCAAACAGTGGTTCGTAAAAATGAAGCCCTTGGCAAAACCCGCGATCGACGCGGTGAAAAAAGGGAAAATTAAATTTTATCCCGCGCGCTGGACCAAAGTTTACCTGAACTGGATGGAAAACATCCAGGATTGGTGTATTTCCCGGCAGATCTGGTGGGGGCACAGGATCCCGGTCTACTATTGCAGGGCCTGCCAAAAAACAGACAGCGGCAAAGGGATCATAGTCTCAAAAACAAAACCCGGAAAATGCCCTGACTGCGGCTCCAACGACATTTACCAGGATGAAGACGTATTGGATACCTGGTTTTCCTCCTGGCTCTGGCCGTTCGCGACATTCTACTGGCCGCAGGAAAAAGAGGAGTTAAAATATTTCTATCCCACGCATACGCTGGTAACGGCGCCTGAAATAATTTTCTTCTGGGTCGCCCGCATGATCATGGCGGGGTTTGAATTCATGCAGGACATACCTTTTAAAGACGTTTATATTCACGGCACCGTGCGTGACGTTGAAGGCAAGAAAATGTCCAAATCATTAGGCAATATAATCGACCCGCTTGAGATCATAAACGAATACGGCACAGACGCGCTGCGCTTCAGCCTTATTTCCATAACCGCCCAGGGCCAGGACGTGTTCTTATCCAAAGAAAGGTTCGAGCAGGGCAGGAATTTCGCCAACAAGATATGGAACGCCGCCAGGTTCATCCAGCTAAACCTGGAGCCATCCAATATAAAAAGCGACCTCTGCGAATTCTTCAAAAAAGAGGACTTAAGCATCGCCAACCGCTGGATACTAAGCAGGTTCTATTCCACCTTAAAAGAAGTAAATAAAAATCTGGACAGCTACAAATTTAACGAGGCTGCCAACCTCTTATACAGCTTCTTCTGGCATGAGTTCTGCGACTGGTACCTGGAACTGATCAAATCAGACATAAAGAATCCTTCTAACCAGCTGGTAATGTATAAAATACTGGAAAAATTCCTGCGCGCGATCCATCCTTTCATGCCCTTTATTACCGAAGAGATCTGGCAAAAGATAAACCCCGAAGCAGGCTTCATCATGACAAACCAGCAGCCGCACATACAGGAGCAGATGATCGACAAAAAAATCGAAAAACAGGCACAGACGCTGTTTTCCGGGATCACGGAGATCAGGAACCTGCGCAGTTCGATCTCCGTTGCCAATGACCAGAAAGTTACGGTATCAGTTTACGCGCATAATAAACAGCTCAAAAAACTCATTGAAGAAAACTCCGGGCTTATAAAAAGCCTCGCCAAGGTAGAAGAATTAAAGATACTCGCCTCAAACGCAAGGCCTGCCGCAACCATTAGCTCGATCATCGAAAATATGGACATCTACCTGCATTTTACAGGGTTACTCGACGCCGCGGGAGAACAGCAAAAGATCCGCGAAAAAATTGCTAACCTGGGGAAAAACAAAGCGGCAAAACTGGGCAGGCTCAGCAATTCCGATTTCGTCAACAAAGCCCCTGCCGATGTGGTAGCTAAAGAAAAGGAAAGTATCGTAAAGATAGAAGACGAATTAAAACGCCTGGAGAAAATGCTTAATGAATTACTCTGAAGAACTTGAAATAAAAGTAATAGTGGCCCATGCCTTAAAAGAGGACATCGGCTTAAAAGACATCACTACCGAAACGCTTATTCCCGCTAAAATTAATGTAAAAGCGGTGCTTCTGGCAAAAGAAGACTGCGTGGTCTGCGGTATGGGCGTTGTGGCCATGGTTTTTAAGTCGCTTGATAAAAACATCGAATTCAAGTCCCTGGTATCCGACGGAAAGTTCGTGAAAAAGGGGCGCGTAATCGCCCGCATCCGGGGAAAAGCCAAAAGCATACTCTCTTCGGAAAGGGTGGCGCTGAATTTCCTGTCTTTTCTTTCCGGCATCTCCACCGGTACCAGGAAATTTGTGAACGCCGTAAAACCATATAAGGTGAAGATACTGGATACGCGTAAGACCATCCCTGGGCTGCGCCTGCTTGAAAAATACGCGGTAAGGATAGGAGGAGGGTATAACCACCGCCTGAGGCTAGATGAAATGTTCATGGTAAAAGACAATCACATAGCGGTCGCGAAACAAATCCAGACAGAGGAGAAAAAACTTTTAAGGATCGTCGATACCATCAAGAAAAAAACGCTCCACGCAAGAAGGATAGAGATAGAAGTAAAGGACTTAAAAGAATTCAAAGAAGTGCTGGCCGCTAACCCCGACATAATCATGCTGGACAATATGCCGGTTAATGAAATCAGAAAAGCGGTCAAACTAAGGAACACCTTAAGCGCTAAAGCAAACCGCCGCCCTTTCCCCATCCTGGAAGCTTCCGGAGGCATTAATCTCGGCAACATAAAAAAAATAGCCGCCTGCGGCGTGGATACCATTTCCGTGGGGGCATTGACCCATTCCGTTTCCTCAGTGGATATAAGCCTGGAAATCTTATAGCGTATGGAAAAATTCGATCTTGTTTCTAAATTCCAGCCTTGCGGCGACCAGCCGGAGGCGATAAAAGAATTGACCGCGTCTATCCTGTCAGGTAAACGTTACCAGACGCTGCTCGGGGTCACCGGTTCAGGGAAAACCTTTACCCTGGCGAACGTAATCCGGAACGTAAACTTGCCGACGCTGGTCATCTCGCATAATAAGACGCTCGCCGCTCAGCTCTATTCGGAATTCAAGGAATTCTTCCCGCATAACGCGGTGGAATATTTTGTAAGCTACTACGATTATTACCAGCCTGAGGCCTACATTCCCTCCACCGACACCTACATCGAAAAAGATTCTTCCATAAATGACCGCCTGGACCGCTTGCGCCTTTCCGCCACCACCTCGCTTATGTCGCGCAGGGATGTCTTAATAGTCGCCTCCGTATCCTGCATTTACAACCTCGGTTCACCCCAGGATTACCGGGACATGCTTGTTTTCATGGAAAAAGGGAAAAACATTTCCAGGGACGAATTACTGCTTAAACTTATCAAGATCCAGTACGAGAGGAATGATTATGAATTCGTACGGGGAAGAATAAGGGTGAGGGGGGATACGGTGGAAATATTCCCTTCTTACGAAGAAACAGCCCTACGCGTGGAGTTATTCGGGGATACCATTGAGAAAATACTGGAAATCAACCCGGTTTCCGGAGAAACGCTTAATACCCTCGAAAAGATCGCGATCTACCCGGCAAAACATTTTTTAGTTTCCGGGGAGTATCTTGATCCCGCAATTGCCTCCATTAGAGAAGAGCTGGAAACTCAATTAAAGCTTTTAAAAGATAAGGGTAAATTATTGGAGGCGCAGCGCCTGGAATCACGCACCAACTATGATCTGGAAATGCTTAAAGAGATCGGTTACTGCCACGGCATAGAAAATTATTCCCGCCACCTGTCCGGAAGGCCGGCCGGCTCCAGGCCTTATTGTTTGATAGATTATTTCCAGAATGACTTTTTGACAGTGATAGACGAATCGCATGTCACCTTGCCGCAGATAAGAGGGATGTATGAAGGGGACCGCGCCAGGAAGAAAACCCTGGTGGAATACGGGTTCAGGCTGCCTTCCTGCCTGGACAACCGGCCGTTAAAATTCGATGAATTCAACGAACTGGTAAAAAAGATCACTTTTGTGTCCGCGACGCCAAACGATTACGAAATCAAACTAAGCAAGGGAGAGGTTACCGAACAGATAATCAGGCCCACGGGATTGATCGACCCGGAAGTCATCATAAAGCCAAGCGATAACCAGATCGAGGACCTGATAGAAGAAGTAAAAAAACGCGCCAAGAACAACGAGCGCGTGCTCGTGACCACCCTCACCAAGAGGATGGCGGAAGATTTAACAAATTATTTACAGGAAAAGGGATTAAAGGTAAAATATTTACATTCGGAGATACAGACCATAGAACGCTCAAAAATTCTGCGTGAACTAAGACAGAAGACTTTCGACTGCCTGGTGGGAATAAACCTGCTCAGGGAAGGGCTGGACCTGCCGGAAGTCTCGCTCGTCGCGATTTTAGACGCCGACAAAGAAGGATTCCTGCGTTCCGCGACTTCTTTGATACAGGTTTCCGGGCGCGCCGCGCGCAACATTAACGGCACCGTGATAATGTACGCGGACAACATGACCGGCTCGATGAGAAAAGCCATTTCGGAAAGCAACCGCAGGAGAAAGATCCAGCTGGAATTTAACCTTGATAACAAGATCAGCCCCCGGTCGATACAGAAAGCGATAAAAGAAGGCATCGAAGACATGGCGGAAGCGGAAGTCTTCGTTGAGGCGCTGACAGGGGAAAATCGGGACGAATATCAGTTAAGGAAATACATTTCGGAACTGGAGTATGAGATGGAATTAGCTGCCAGAAACCTGCAGTTTGAGCGGGCAGCCGAGATCCGCGACAAAATCAAATCTTTAGGGACACCCTTTGAGCCAAAGCCAAGCCTGTCCCCTAAAGAAACAAAAAAGGGACACACTCCCGATTGATTCCAAGGGTGTCCCTGATAAAGGGGAAAATGTTACTGGCTATCGATATAGGAAATACAAGCATTACGGTGGGATTATTCAAAAACAACGTTTTAAAAAAAAGATATCGTATACCCACAAAAACCAGCGGATATTTTAACGCGCTCAAGAAGATCTTTGCCGCGAACAGAATAGACGCGGCTATTCTTTGCAGCGTGGTCCCTGAAAGCACCAAACGCCTGGCAAAAGAACTCAAAAAATTCCTCAATAAGGAAACCCTTATTGTAGGCAAAGATCTCACCGTGCCTGTCAAAAACCTCTACAGGCTTCCCAAACAGGTCGGCCAGGACAGGCTGGTAAACGCTTACGCGGCGGTTAAATTATATGGAAGCCCGGCGGTAATAATCGACTTTGGCACCGCGATCACATTCGACGGCGTATCAAAAAAAGGCGAATACCTGGGAGGGATGATCCTGCCGGGGATCGAGATCTCCCTGGACGCCCTTTGGCAAAAGACCGCGCTTTTGCCGAAAGTTAAACTTGAAAAACCGCGGGAATTCATAGGCAGAGACACAAAAGAAAGCATCTTGAGCGGCCTCGTGCACGGTTTCGCCGCATTGACCGACGGTATGGCCAGGCGCATGAAAAAAGAAATCGGAAAAAATTGCCTGGTGATTGGCACCGGCGGGAACATATCCTTCATTTCAAAATTCCTGAACGAATTGAATCACAAAGACATCGACCTTACCCTAAAAGGTTTAAACCTCATCTACCAAAATAACCGTTAGACTCTCCTAACTTCTTGTCTCCAAGCTGTTTGACACAATTTTAATTGACAATCTTTGCTTTTACTTGTATATTCTTACTTATCGTAAATATGTCAAAGTGAGGTAAAATATGAATAAAAATAAAGAGATCCTGACGGCCAAAGAAGTAGCTGAGTACCTGAACATTCACCCTCTTACGGTGCACAAATACGCCAGGGACGGCAAGATTCCCGCGTTTAAGATCGGCACTGACTGGAGATTCCATAAAAAATATATAGAAGACTGGATAAAGGAAAAATTGGATTACAATCTTAACGGCAAAGAGCGCAGAAAAACATTTTCCGCAAACAAACAGCACACTTAAAAGACGCCATGAAAAAATTCGCTTTTTTAGTTATCCCGTCCAATACAGAACAGCTTCGCCACTATTGGCCGCTCACCAGGATCATCCCGGATTTCGCGCTGAAATCTTTCCTTAAAACCAAACGCTCATTTGAAGTGCTTCATCTTTGCTCGCATGAAAACGGCCTTGAAGGCTATATTTTCGTCCTTCCGGCTGTCGTCGGAAATATTTCGGCTGCGGACACGGATTTTCTGCTGGATAAGATCTCCGCGGCCGCTAATTTAGCGCAGCGTATGGGAATTAAGATCCTTGGCACGGATATAAATATCGGCCTTGGCCTTGAGCGGCTGGCTTTGAAAACGAAAAAAAAGAAACCCGCGATCACCTGCGGCAACGCCTTCACGGCGTGGTCTATTTTCGAATCCGTCTACAGGACCGCCAAATCCAAAGACATGGATCTAAAGAAATCCGCGGTTTGCCTGTCTGACGCCTCTACTCCGACAGCTATGCTTGCCGCGAGAAAATTCTCTTCTTATGTTTCGCGGATAATTTTGAACGGCGCCTCAAAAGAAAAACTGGAGAGCCTTAAAAATAGCACGCAACAGGAAAACTCGGCGCAAATAATCATCGAAGAAAACATGGAAAAGGCGGCTAAAAACGCGGATATCCTGATTTTCGATGAAACTGCCGTGGCAAAATCCTCCGCCTGCAGCCTTAAAACAGGCTGCATCATTTGCGAATTGACTCCCAATAATTGTTCGACAAACCGTAATCATATTCATAATGAAATCAGCGTCATTAAAGGCAACATAATAAAACTTCCTACAGAAATAAGGTGCAACGCCAATTTCGGGCTGCCCAGGAACACGGTAAGTTCGGCGCTCGCGGAAACCATACTGCTTGCCCTGGAAGGAAAATTCGTTAATTATTCTTTCGGAGACAATATTAACCCGGATAAGCTTGAGGAAATAGCCGATATCGCGACCAGGCATGGTTTCGAAGTGTGGCTGCCTGAAGCCCCGTTATTATAAATATGTGGTACAGTGTATTCAGGATAGGCTGCGTTATAGTATTAAAGCTTTTTTTCAGGCTTAAGATCGAAGGCACCGCGAACATACCGAAAAAAAGCAACTTTATCGTGGTAGCCAACCACGCCAGTTTCCTGGACCCTTTGGTGATCGCCGCCGCGTTCCCTTACAAAATTTATTGCGTGGCTGACAGGACCCTTTATAAATCGGCGTTTTTAAGGTGGGCTTTAAAAAGGCTGGACGCCCTGCCTACAGGAAAAACCGCGGAAAGAGCGATCGAACATTTGACGAAAAACGACATTGTCGGCTTATTTCCGGAAGCATGCTGCAGCCGTGACGGTAAATTGAAGGAATTCAGGAGAGGTGTCGCGCTTTTATCCATTAAGACGGGAAGGCCGATCCTGCCTTGCGCGATAATAGGCACTTTCGAATCCCTGCCTTACCTGGCAAAGTTCCCCAAATTGCTTCCCATAAAGGTAAAAATCGGCAAACCTGTATACCTCTTGAAAGAATTCGAAGACGTGATTGACGATATTTATCTGCAGGAAGGCGTGCATAAAATAAAAACCAAGATCCAGGAGATGATAAATGCAGGATAACGAGATCATAGAAATAAACGTTTCCAGGCTCATCCCCGCCAAGATGTGGCGGATCGTGAGGCTTATAACCAAGGTCTGGGAATTCCCGGAATATATGCCCAACGTCAAAGAAGCGACCGTCATCCATAAAAGCCACAACAGGATCACCACAAAATGGAAGATCCAGGTGGACAGCATACCCATAAGCTGGGTACAGGAAGAACTCCTTGCTTTGCACCATAACGCCATTTATTTCAAATCTATCGAAGGAGACCTGGAAAGTTTCGAAGGCGCGTGGAAATTCGAGGACCAGCCTAACGGGACGCTGGTTTCGGTAGAGGTTTCTTTACGGATCGGGATCCCGGTAATAAAGGATTTTGCCAGCCATTACCTCAAGAGGCTCCTTACCAAGAATTTCGAAGGGATGCTCGAGGCGCTGGAAAAAAGGCTCATCTCAATAAAGTATAACGGGATAAAAGAGGGCAAAACCGACAAGATCGCCGGTTTCGGCATTATCGGCCATCCTTATGATTACGCGCATCTTGAAAAATGTTTCAAAATGATGAAACCGGACTTTAAATCGCCTTCCCCGGAATTCGTCAGCAAACTTTTCCATGTGAGCCCGTCTTTCAAATTATACGATATTAAGAATTTCAAATCTCCGTCAGGCGACACTACCAACGGCTCATTCATAATCGCCACATTCATTCCCGATATGATGGAAAAAGATATGTGGACGGTATTCTCTAAAGTCGTACGCGCCTGCAAGATCGCCGAGAAACACGGTATAGGCATCGTCACTTTAGGAGGATTTACTTCCATCGTCGCAGAGAGGATAGGCCACGAAGTCTCTAATGAAGTGGATATCGCGGTCACTTCGGGTAATACTTTCACAGCGGCAATGGCGATTGACGGAGTGCTTAAGGCGGCGGAACTGCTCGGCCTGGATATCGGGGAAACAAAACTCGCCATCGTAGGAGGCACCGGTGATATCGGGAGCGGCTGCGCCAGGGTATTGGCGGATAAAGTAAGGAAGCTGATCATAACCGGGCGCACTAAAGCGAACCTGAAAATGCTGGCCGCCGAATTAAGTAAAAAGAAGCAGGCGAAAATAGTAGCTACGACAAACAACAAAGAAGCGGTGGAAGGGGCGGATATAGTTATCGCAGTCGCCAGCGCCACTAATCCTATACTTCAAATGGACTGGTTCAAACCGGGAGCGATCATAAGCGATGTCGGCTACCCCAAGAATATTTCCCACGCGCCGACGCAAAGAGAAGACATCCTGGTATTTTCAGGAGGGCTGTCAAAGACCCCGACACCGATAAATTTCCCCATTGACCTGGCGCTTCCTTCGCCTTCAGTGGTCTACGGCTGTTTTGCCGAAGGAATAATCCTCGCCCTGGAGAGGCGTTTTGAGAATTACAGTTTCGGCCGTGGCAACATAACGCCTGAGAAAATAGAGGAAATACGTGGCTTAGGCAAAAAACACGGCTTCGAAGTGTCTGATTTCTATTGGGGCGATAAATTGGTAAGCGACCAGATGATAGAAAAACTGAAACAAATAATAAAAACAAGATAAAGAATGAAGATAAAGCTTATAGCTCCGGCAATGAAACCTGAATGGGGTGAAAGTTTCTGGGACCTTAAAACTCTATGCAAACTTACCTGACGAAAAGCGGGAGGGGCGCCACTTGCGCTGCCTACATTAGCAGCTCTTACTCCCTCTGATATAGAAGTTATCCTCACAGACGAAAATGTAGAACCGATAGATTTTGATGAAAAAATCGATCTGGTCGGAATCACAGGAATGACTTGTCTTATCCCGCGCTCCTATGAAATCGCCGATGAATTCAGAAAACGCGGAGTGCCGGTGGTGTTAGGAGGGATCCATGTTTCAATGCTTCCGGAAGAAGCTGCCCAACACTGCGATTCAGTGGTAATAGGAGAAGCAGAAGACATATGGGAGAAAGTTTTAATAGACGCGCGTCTTGGAAAACTTCAGAAATTTTATAAAGCGCCAAAATTTCCGGATTTAACCAAATCGCCGGTTCCGAGATGGGATTTGCTAAAAAATGACAAATATTGCTACTTTACCATTCAATCCGGCCGCGGCTGCCCTTATGATTGCGAATTCTGTTCTGTTAAAGTTTTTAACGGCAGGGAATATCGTCATAAGAATGTTGAAAAAGTAATTGATGAAATAAAAATTTTACAGAATATAGACAATCATAAACTAATATTCTTTACAGATGATAATTTGCTATCTATACCACACTACGCTGAAACACTGGTTCAGGGACTAATACCACTAAAGATAAAAACCTGGATGTGCCAATCATCTATGAACAGGTTAAATGATGAAAAACTGCTAAAGTTGATGTACGCTGCCGGTTGCAAAGTAATATTTATAGGATTTGAATCTGTATCTCAAACCAGCATAGAAACAATTAACAAGAACATGGTAAATAACCCGGCTACATACGCTCAAATAATACAAAAAGTCCATGCGGAAAAAATATCAATCTTTGGCTCTTTTATTTTCGGAACCGACAGTGATAAAGAAAGTATTTTTGAAGACACTGCTAAATTCATAGAAACAAACGGTATCGCTTTTTCGATGTTAAATATTATGACTTTACTGCCAGGAACAAGGTTGTTTGAACGGCTGAAAAACGAAAACAGGATTTTGAATTTTAAATGGTGGCAATCAAATGCGGATTGGGCTTGCTTTAAGCCGAAACTAATGACGAAAGAGACACTGGAGGCGCAGCATAAAAAAACCCTGGAAAAAATTTATTCTTATCCAGCCATGTATAAAAGACTAAGTAAATTATGGAATAACGGAATTTTTGTCAGAGAGGATAAAACAAGCCGCTTCACTAAAACGAGAATATTTTTCACTTTCCTTTCTTTAGTAAGTTTAAATTTAAAAAAAACTGCATTTTTATTACGAAGCCTTTGGTATAAAAAATGCACTTCCATTATGTGGGTAATGACTGCCATGAATTATCACAACTATGCAAATAATTTAAAAAATGATACACGCGATCTATAAATTTAACCCGTACGCCATTCCTCCTTTTATAACTTCTTTATTTTGCCTTTTAATAGGAGCTTTTGTTTTTTTAAAAAACAAGAAATCTCAGGCTAATATCGCCTTCGGATTACTGGGTTTTAGCTGTTTTATATGGAACTTAGGCTATTGCATGGCCTATTTAAGCACTACAGCACAAACGGCTTATTTCTGGTGTAAATTCGCTTATCTTGGCATCGTTTTCATCACTCCATCAACGTATCATTTCTCTGTAGCCTTTGTGGATTTAAAAAAACAAAAAAACCGGATCTTCATTTTTTATTTACTCGCCATACTTTTTGCTTGCGTAATAGAACTTAGCAAATTAATTGTTAGCGGTGTAAATTTACATTTTTGGGGATACCACACAAAGATCGGAGCCTTACATAATATATTCCTACTATGCTGGTTTATTCCTTTATTCTTGGCTTTCAAGAATCTTCGTTTTGGATATGAGCACGCCAAACTGCCACTTGAGAAACAGCGTGCAAAATATATGTTTTGGGCGGTTTCATTCGGCTATCTCGGAGGAATTGACTATTTAGCTCATTATGGGATAAGTATTTATCCATTCGGCTTTATTCCAGTTATTATTTTTATTCTTGCTACCGCCTACGCTATTGTTAAATATCGGCTTTTAGATATAAATCTAATTATTACCCGCGCAGCGATATTTCTGGCGGTTTATTCGATAGTACTGGGAGTGCCATTTATTCTTTCAGTCTTATTCAAAGACTGGTTTATGGAACATTTGGGCTCCAATTGGTGGATAGAGCCTTTCGCTTCCCTGGTCATTTTAGGAGCTTTTGGCCCTTTCGTTTATGTTTATCTTGAGAAAAAAGCGGAAGCAATATTGCTCAGGGAACAGCGCAGGTATCAGGAAATACTGAAGAATACAGCGGTGGATTTAACCAGGATCCGTAACCTGCAAAAACTGCTGGATCATATTGCCCAGACCATAACAGGTGTAGTACATATCTCTCATTCCGTAATCTATACTTTAGAAGCAAAATCAGAACTGTTCGGCTTAAAGGCAGCTACCAACTTAAAACAAAATCAGCCTAATGTAATAGAAACCGGAAATCCCCTGATCGTCCGGCTGAACAGCCAAAAAGAACCACTGGTCTATGAAGAAGTAAAAAAGGAAGCGGAAGACAGGCCAGACACTATTTTCAAAGGATTAGAACTTCAAATGCGGCTTCTCAATGCCACAGTTGTTATCCCGTGTTTTCTTGAAAATAAATTGCTGGATATACTCATCCTGGGTGATAAACTTTCCGGCAAGATTTATACTTCGGAAGACCTTGATAATTTTTCATTTTTAGCCAGCGAAGCGGCTTTAGCTACCGAAAACGCCCTTTTATATGGTAAAATAGAAGAAGAGGTCAGGCAAAGGACCGAAGAATTAGTAGGGACGCAAAAGCAGCTTATACACGCTGAGAAATTAGCTACGGTAGGTACCCTTGCCGGAGGTGTGGCGCATGAGATCAATAATCCGTTAACAGCGATACTGACCAACGTACAGATGCTGCTAATGGACGGAGAAAAGCTGGACGCCGACTCCAAAGAGTCGCTTGAACTTATTGAAGAAGCCACCAAGCGCTGCCGCACCATAGTCCAGAAACTGATGACCTATGCCAAGAAGCCGCTTGAGCAATCCGAGATAACCGAAGTCAACGTAAATACCGTAGTAAAAAAGGTTGCCTCTTTTCTGCAATACCAGCTTGAACAGGACAACATACGTATCGTTTTCGAAGACAAGGAAGGCGATTGTTTTGTCTCGGGTAACCATAACGAGCTGGAGCAGGTAGTTACGAACATGGTGTTGAACGCGCGCGACGCTATTAAACACGTAAAAAAATCCGGTGACATTTGTATATCGGTAAATAATGAGAAAAACAAGATATGCATCGCGATAAAAGACGAAGGCGCGGGAATGCCAAAGGAAATAATGGACAAAATATTCGACCCGTTCTTTACCACTAAAGACGTCGGGAAAGGAACCGGACTAGGGCTGTCAATCTGCCAGTCGATCGTGGAAAAACATAAAGGGTCTATAGCTGTCCAATCAGAGCCAAACAAAGGTTCCATATTTACCGTAAAACTGCCGAAATTAAAAACTTAACCTGGAGAGTGAAATGGGAAAAAACATCCTGGTAATCGATGATGAAGAATTAATCGTTAAATCGCTCAGGAAGCTTCTTGAGAAGAACAGTTACAATGTTTTCGTGGCGAAAAACGGGCAGGACGCCCTGATAATGATCGAAGAAGAAAATTTCGATCTGATCGTGGCGGATATCAGGATGCCGGGAATGAACGGTGTGGAAACTATCCAGGCCATTGATAATTATCTTGCAGAAAATAAAAAGGATAAGGTCCCGACTATTTTTATCACCGGCTACGCCGACGATAAGATAAAAAAAGAAGCGCAGGCGATGAACCCGATCGCTTATATATATAAACCGTTTGATATTCCGGATTTGGTAGATAAAATAAAAGGGGTGTTAAAATGACACGAACACACCTAGGGATGACTGGAACTAATGCCCCATTCAGGAGAATGATCAAGCTTTATTTAAAACGGGCAAAAGAAATCGAAAGCTATTTGGCCAAAAATCCAAAAGAGTGGGGAAAATTCCAAAGTGAGTTCAATTCCGAATTAAACGGTGTCTTTAGAAATATCATGGATTTTGAAAAAGAGAACCTGGCAAACGGCAACGAAGATAAAGTCTACAAACTCAAACAGTTATTTATTAATAAATTCAAACACTTATTCGCGAGAGGAGTATATTGCGACTGGAGTATACGCAAGCCTTACGGCTACTCGGGAGATTTTCAGATCATTGACGATATCTACCAGAATAACCCGGCCACAAGCGGCTTTGACAGGCTTTTCGACAATTATTTCCAGATGTCCGCTATTTCCGTAGCTGTAAGGAATAGAAAAGAAGATTTTAAAAGAATCATCCTGGATTTCGTCGCTAATAGAAAAAAACCAGGGATCAGAATCATGGACCTTGCATCCGGGCCATGCAGGGAAATAAAAGAGATATTGTCTCAGGACGGTTCACTGAGCAAAAATCTGGTTTTCGACTGCTACGATAACGATATTAATTCCTTAGAATACGCTAAAAAAATATTGGGTTGTTGCCAGAATATAAATTTTATTAAAGAAAACGCGATAAGGATCGCCTTAAAAAAAGATATCCATGCTTTAATAGATAAAAAATACGACTTGATCTATTCAACAGGGCTTTTTGACTATTTCAATGAAAAGATAGCCGTTTCCACTATAAGTAACCTCAAGAAGCTGCTTAACCCTGACGGGATTATGGCAATAGCTACTGTCAGGGATAAATACAGCAACCCATCAGTTCATTTTATGGAATGGGCGGGTGATTGGAACCTAATATACCGCAATGATGAGGATTTCAAGAAAATATTTATTGACTCCGGTTTTAAAGAAAGTGAAATAGAAATACAATATGAACAACAGGGGATAATCCAATATATTATAGCTCCCATAAAAAAATAACTAAAAATGAATTTTTTCGCTATTAGCGGTTTAATTAACGGTATTACCAGTACAGCGCTGGGAATATTCGTATTCCTGAGGAAGAGGCATGGGTCAGTATACGCCACATATGTCCTTTTTTGCTTCACGGTGTCTATCTGGAGTTATTTCTACTTTGCATGGCAGATAACAAATGACAGGGATATAGCGCTTTTTTGTTCCCGCGGCTTGATGGGATCAGCCATCTTCATACCTATTGTTTATCTTCATCATCTTTTTGTCTTTTTTGATATTTACAAGAAAAAAAAGAAGATTATTTATTATGGCTATATCGGCGGGTTGTTCTTTTTAATCTTGGACTTTACGCCGCTATTTGTAAAAAGCCTTTCCCCGAAACTCATTTTCAATTTCTGGCCAAATCCAGGCATAGCCTTTCACCCATTTCTAGCCCTCTGGTTTTGGTATGTTATCTATGGGACACTTATTATTATCGAAGAATACAGAAAATCGATAGGTTTTAGAAAAGTACAACTTCGATATGTATTGTTAGCTACATTCATAGGATGGTTTGGAGGATTAAGTAACTATCCTCTCTGGTACAACATACATTATCTTCCTTATGGCAATATCCTGGTTTCAGGTTACATTATAATACTTACTTACGCTATATTGCGGCACAGGCTATTGGAAACAAATCTTGCCCTAACCCGCACCGGGATATTTGTTGTGGTTTATTCTTTTGTCTTAGGCATCCCTTTTGCGGTAGCGATTTGGCTTAGGCTATGGCTTATCGGAATAGTTGACACCGGGTGGTGGATAGTTCCTATGGGGCTCATGGGGCTTCTGGCTACTGTAGGGCCTTTTATATATATAAAACTTGAGAGCAAAGCGGAAGCAAAGCTCTTAAAAGAACAAAAACGCTACCAGGACACGCTTAAGCAGGCATCCGTAGGGATGACACGCATACGAAACCTAAACAAACTTCTCAACCTCATTGCCCATATCGTTACCAAAACGGTACGCATATCTTATGCCGCTATTTATTTGCTCGATAAGGATAACAATGAATATATCCTGGAAGCGAATAGAGGCAAGCCTAAGGTAAACGCCTTCCCTAAACTGGGTACGGAAAACCCGCTTATATTCTGGATTAAACAAAAACAAACTCCTCTGGTTTATGAAGAAGTCAAACACCAGATGCAGGATTCCAGCCAATCAGCCTTTAGCCAATTGGAAGAGAATATGCGCGCTCTCGGAGCAGCGGTAATTGTACCAAGTTTTCTGGAAAATGAATTAACCGGATTTATCATTTTAGGAGAAAAGATATCGAAGAAAATATATTCCCAGGAAGATTTGAATGTCTTTTCCGTACTGGCAAGCCAGGCGGCGCTTGCCATTGAAAACGCGCAATTTTATGACGAAGCAAAAGAAATGCAGAACCAGATCGCCCAGGCGGAAAAAATGGCTACCATCGGTACCATGGCCGACGGCCTTTCCCATCAGATAAATAACCGCTTTTACGCGCTCTCGCTTATTGCCGGTGACACCATCGATACAATAAAGATGTCCGATACCTCGCAATGCAGCCCTGAAATAAAAGAAATGATCTCGCAGATCAGCCACGCGCTTGACCGCATTCAGGCTAACGTTATGCAGGGCGGGGAAGTGGTAAAAGGCATCTTAAAATACACGCGTAAAGGCGATGAAGGCTTCGAGGCCTTGACCATGGACCAAATAATAGACGGCACGCTTGCCATGGTCCAATATAAGGTAAAACTCACTGAGATCGACATTATCCGGGATTACACGCCTGAATTGCCGAAAATAAAAGGCAACCTGGTACAGCTGGAAGAAGTATTCTTTAATTTCATCGATAACGCTTATGACGCTATAGTCGAACGCCGGACGTCACTCAAAGAAGAAGGCTACCGAGGCAAGATCAATGTCAAAGCGGCCAACGAAGACGGCATAATCAAGATCGAGATACAGGACAACGGTATGGGGATAAAAGACGAGAACCTGAAAAAACTCTTCACTCCATTCTTCACCACCAAGGTTTCTTCCCGGAGAGGCACAGGCCTTGGCCTTTACGTAATAGACAAAATAATCACCGACACCCATAAAGGCAAGATCGCCCTTGAATCAAAATATAAGCAAGGGACAAAGTTCACCTTACAACTTCCTAAATCGGAATAAAAACCCATAGAACATGCAGCTAAAATCCATCCTTAAAGGAATAATCCCGGAAAAATTGCGTCCCATAGCTGAAAGGGTATTTTCCTGGCTAAGGGCAAAATGGTTATGGGGATTAAAGTTTTACTGCCCATATTGCCACGGACACTTCCGCAAGTTACTGCCAAGCGGGGAAAAACCCAGGCCGAACGCCCAATGCCCCGCGTGTTTTTCCCTTGAAAGATACCGGCTCCTGTGGCTGTACCTGAATGATAAAACCGCGTTTTTTAAAGAACGCCTTAAAGTCCTGGACATAGCTCCGGTAAAATGTTTCAGGGATAAATGCAAAAACCTCAAGAACATAGAATACCTGAGCGCGGATATCGCCTCGCCGCTTGCCATGATAAAAATGGACATTGAAACTATCCCCTTTAAAGACGATCATTTTGACTGCGTATTTTGCTATCATGTTTTGGAGCACATCCATGATGACTGCCGGGCAATGAAAGAAATATTCAGGGTATTAAAACCCGGAGGCTGGGCCATATTACAGTCGCCTGTAGACACGCAGCGCCGCAAAACATTCGAGGACCCTAAAATAACGTCTCCGGAAGAGCGCGCGCGTTATTTCGGGCAGCCTGACCACCTAAGGGTATATGGGAATGACTACAAGGAGAGGCTGGAAAACGCGGGTTTCCTGGTAAAGCTGGACGATTACGCAGGACAATTGGAAGATTCGATCGTAAAAAAATACGCCCTGATGCGGGATGAAAAGATCTTTTTCTGCGTAAAACCAAAATCGGCTTGAAATCCGCCGGAAAATATGTTATATTTTAACCGCCTTTCAATTTAAACAAATTAAACAAAACCAGAAATGCGAAAAAAGATCATATTCCTGTTAATAACCTGTTTTACGCTGAGCAATTCTTCGGCTTACGCCCTCATTTTGCCTGTAGAAACCAAGAACTATTGGCGCGCGCAAAGTTACATCGCCAACCAGATAAACGGAATAGGGCTGGTGGATTCCTACCAGGAAGATAATACAGACCAGAGCTATGTCTACGACAATGTCTTATCAGCTATGGCCAGTATGTCAATGGGCAATTTCGGAGTAGCCTCGGAAATCCTCGATACCCTCGCCTTCGAAGTGCAAAGGACCCCGGAAAACGTTTTATACGAAAGCTACAATTATTATAATTATAATGGCTCCGGCAACGGCACAGCTTACGCCGGAAACAGCGCTTGGCTGTTGCAGGCGCTTAACATTTATCAGAAGCTGCGCGGCAGCAAAACCTACTACGCTCTACAAAAGCAGCTGGCGGATTTCCTCCTGACCCTGCAGGACCCTGCTGACGGCGGGATAAGAGGAAGCACCTACGAATACTGGAAAAGCACTGAGCACAACCTTATGGCTTACGCGGCTTTGCGCAATTTCGGGCGACTTAACAGCCTGCCCAATTACGTGACTCAAGCCGAAAAAGTAAAAACTTTTCTTTTAAGCCAGGCAGTCTGGAACGGCACATATTTTAACCGCGGCGCCTGGGACACAAAAAAAGTAGTCGATGTCCAGTCACTGGCGGTACTGCTTTTCGGCCCTACCTACGCGAAGGTTTTAAACTGGGCGGAGCTTAACCTCAAGAACACCAAAGGCTTTTACTGGAGCGCGGTAACAGGTTTTGACTTTAACGATGACCTTGATACGGTCTGGATAGAAGGCACTCTTCAGGCGGCATTGGCTTTTTACAGGACCGGCAACACCACAAAGAGCAATTATTATTACAACGAAGCCCTCAAGACCGTCCAGGCTGACGGCTCATTGGTACTGGCCACAAACATCGGCTCCGCTTCTGAAAGCTGGACACTGCAGCCATGGCATTCCATCGCGCCCACAGCATGGCTCATACTTTATTATTTCAAATTCAATCCCTTGATCCTTTATTAAATCCTCGCCTTAAAAGCCCTTTACTTTCTCAAGACAATCCGGTATAATTTTCCCTAAAGGAGCGTTATGTACATAAAAGACAGCATACTTCTGGGAGAGATGCTCATCAATGAAAAGCTGCTCACCTTGGAACAGCTTGAGGCAAGCCTTAAGGAGCAGAAAAAAACAAATGAGTTCATCTGCACCATCATCGTCAGGTTAGGCTTTGCGTCTGAAGAGAATGTTTTCAAGGTCCTTTCCCGCCAGTTAAATGTCCCGTATATAAAACTTAAAGACAAAGAGATAGAACCCGCGGTAATCCAAAAAGTCACCGCTAAATTCGCCAGCCACTACAAAATAATCCCCATCGAACTTAAAGATAACACATTGACCGTGGCCATGGCCGACCCCATGGACGTCCGCACACTGGATGACCTGCGCCTGTTGCTCGGCCTTGAGGTTAAAGGCATATTGTCGAGCGAACCCCAGATACAGGAAGCTATCCGCAAGTATTACGGAGTGGGGGCGGAGACCCTCGAAAAGATCATCGCCCAGAAATCGCCCGAAGATACCATGGTCATCGAGTCTGAAAAGGCCCAGGACCTGGAGGCGATGGCGGAAGACGCCTCCATAATAAAATTCGTAAATCAAATACTCACCGAGGCGATCCGGGACAGGGCCACAGACATTCACCTTGAGCCTTTCGAAGGGGTACTGCGCACGAGATTCCGGATAGACGGCGTGCTTTATAACATCAACACCCCGGAAACCATAAAATATTTCCACCCGGCAATAGTGTCCCGTATAAAGATCATGTCCCAGTTAAATATCGCCGAACGCCGGCTGCCGCAGGACGGCAGGATAAAGATACAGGTCAACCAGCAGGAACTGGACCTGCGCGTTTCCATACTTCCCACGGCATTCGGGGAAGCCGTGCATATAAGAATACTAAGCGCCAGCTATTTCCTGGAATTGGGCAGGCTCGGGCTCCTTCCGGACGACCTTGCCATAATAGAAAAAGTGATCACCAGGCCTCACGGGATCATTTTTGTAACGGGGCCCACGGGCTCGGGAAAATCCACCACTTTATACGCCTGCCTTGCCCGCCTTAATTCCGAAGCCGTAAAGATCATCACCATAGAAGACCCCATTGAATACCAGCTGCGGGGAATAAACCAAATGCAGATCGCACAAAAGATCGGCCTCGATTTTGCCGCAGGATTAAGGCACATTTTGCGCCATGACCCGGACATAATCATGATCGGAGAGGTCAGAGACTACGAAACCGCTGAAATATCTATCCGCTCAGCCTTAACAGGCCATTTGGTATTTTCCACGCTGCACACCAATGACGCTGCCGGAGCCATAACCAGGTTAATAGATATGGGTATTGAACCGTTCCTTGTTTCTTCTTCCATCGAATGCCTTATCGCGCAAAGGCTGGTAAGGGTGATCTGCCCTAAATGCAAGACGGAAATAAAAGAGAAAGAAGAGATGTTTACCCAAATGAGGGACATAGAATTTGACCGCGCCACGGCCAGGATATATGAAGGAAAAGGCTGCGAAGAATGCAGGTTCACAGGATACAAGGGAAGGACCGCCATCTATGAGATCCTGACCATAACCGAACCTATCAGGGATTTGATCTTAAAACGCTCTTCCAGCCAGGAAATAAAACAAAAAGCCGTTTCTCAAGGCATGCGCACGCTCCGCCAGGACGGCTTGCAGAAGGTCTTAAAAGGCGTCACAACTTTAACGGAAGTTATCCGCGTATCCCAGCAGGAAGAATTTTCGGAAGAATAATATCCCATGCCAAGATTCATTTATACAGCCAAATCTGAACCTTACAAAACCACACAGGGCGTAATCGAAGCGGAATCGGAAAACGACGCTTTAACCAAACTGACCAGGCTCGGCCTTTTTCCCATCGTGATTTCTTCGGAAAATTCCAGCCATTACGCGAAAGTATTCTGGAATAAGATCTCGGCTAAGGAACTGGCTTTGTTCACCCGCCAGCTCGCCACCCTCCTTGAATGCGGGGTCAATATTTTAAACGCCCTGAACATCCTTTCGAACCAGATCGCCAACAAAAACCTTAAACTGGTCTTAAAAGACATCATCTCGAAAATAAAAGACGGGAAATCTTTTTCGGAAAGCCTTTCGGGCCACCCGGGAATATTTTCTTCGCTTTATATTTCCATGGTGCATTCGGGGGAAGCCGGAGGCCAGATGGAAACCGTCTTAAAACGCCTGGCTGAATTCACGGAAAAAGAGGAAGAATTCAAAAATACGGTCAGTTCCGCGTTGATCTACCCGGCATTCATCCTTTCGGTAAGTGTCATTACGGTAATCGTATTGTTTACATTCGTCATCCCGAAGCTGGTGGGCATGTTCAAAGACATGGGGCAGGCCCTTCCCGTACCCACCCAGGTACTGGTCAACATATCCGATTTCTTACGTAACTGGTGGTGGCTTTTCCTGGCGGCGATGTTTATGCTGATCTTCTTTTTACGCAGGATGTACAAGACTACGCAGGGCAGAATAATATTCGACGGTATAAAAATGAGGCTGCCGGTAATGGGCACCCTGGTCATAAAAACCGAGATCAGCCGCCTGATGCGCACACTCTCGCTTTTGATCTCAAACGGCATCCCCATAGTCTACGCGCTGGACATATCCGCTTCGGTCATGGAAAACATGGTATTGAAGCTCGAAACGCAAGGGTTCAAAGACAAACTTTCAGCCGGAGAAAGTTTCTCCCAATGCCTGGCTGAATCGAAATTGTTCCCCGGTTTTGTCACGAGCATCGTTAATACAGCGGAAGAAGGGGGGACCCTGGAAAAATCGCTCGGCCGCCTGGCGGAAGACTATGAAAAAGACGTGGACAGGACATTAAAGACGCTCGCGCGCCTGCTTGAACCGGTTATTATCCTTGTCATGGGTTCGATTGTCGGCTTTATCGTGATAGCGATGATGCTTCCGATATTCGAGATAAATTTGATCGTCAAGTAATGGCCCATAAACCCCGCGCCTTCACCTTCATCGAACTTATCCTTGTCGTCATAATCCTTTCCGTTTTAACGGCTGTTTCGTTACCCAGGATAAAATCCGCCTTTCTAAGCTTTGAATTGAATAATTTTTCCGGAAGGCTTGAGACATTCATAGGTTATCTTTGCCAGAGAGCGGCAAGCGAAGGACAAATCATTTATCTTTCCTTCGACAACGCCGGGAAAGAATACCGGGCGCAAATAAAAGGATCTCAAGAGAAAGCACAGGCCTACAAGATCCCCGCGGGTATAACCGTAGAAACAGAACAAAAGGAAATAGCCTTTTACCCGGACGCGACTACAGATAAAGTGGATATCATCATTAAGAACAGCCTGGATAAAAGTATCACTCTTACCACCAAAGGGGTATACAGCGGTGTCAAAGCAAAAAACTAGGACAAAAGGATTTTCTCTGGTAGAACTGGTCATCGCGGTGGCGATATTGTCCATCGGCATTATATTCGTGCTGCAGGCATTCTCATTTTCGATCAAAGCGACAGCGGTCTCCTGCGACATGATGGAAGCTGCCGCCTGCGCCAAAGACATCCTGCAGGAACTGCAATTCAAGGAAACGGGCAAACTTATACAGAAAGAACCGAACACGGTAAAGAACTCGAAAGGAAAATTTTCCTGGGTTTACAAACTCGATTTAGACAACGACACAAACCTCTACAAACTAAACCTCAACATTACTTGGCAGACGCAAAAAAGGAATGAATCATTGAGTGTTAACACCTTATTAAAATAACCTAAAATGCCCAAACCCGCGGAAACGCCAAAAACGAAGGGATTTACCTTGGTGGAAATGCTTATTGCGGCTTCCATATTCGTGGTAGTAGCCGTAAGCATTTATTCAGCCTTCCAGACCGGCATGTTCGGCTATAGCAGGATAAACACGACACTTTCCGTTTATCAAAACGCAAGCCTGATATTCGACAGGATAGACACGGACCTTAGGAACTGTTTCGCCTATACGGAAAACAAGACCAATTTCTCAGGCACAAAATCCGAGCTCAGGTTCTTTAGCCTCGTTAGCGGATTTTCCGGAGGCATACCTGTGAGGAATTTTTCCTTCATAGACTACAAAATGGATAAGGACAAACTGCTAAGGCTGTGCCGGATAAACAAAGAAAGCTTAAACGACGCTTCGGAAATAAAGCCGGAAGAAATGGCCTCAAAAATAGACGGGATAAGCTTCAGCTACGGGTATATGCCTGAAGCTGACCAGCCGCTGGTGTGGAAAGATACCTGGGATGAGCCAAAGGCGCTGCCGGACGCCGTAAAGATAAAACTGAACGTAAAAGATAAAATACAAAAAGAATTCCAGCGCACGGTTTATATTCCCGCTAAACCGGCCAAACAAAAATGAAAAATAAAGGACAGGTCGTAATAATAAGCCTCTGGATGCTGGTTATCTTAAGCGTCCTCGCCATAAGCCTCGGCCACCGCGTTTCAATGGCCTTGAAACTAAACCAATACCGGGTGAATAAACTTAAAGCCCTTTACCTGGCAAAGGCGGGGGTCAACCGCGCGATCATAGAGATCGCCGCTGACAAAACCCCTGATTTCGACGCGTTAACCGATAACTGGGCTAATAACAGCACGGCTTTCCAAAAGATTTTCTTGAACGCTAACTTAAATGAATTCGCCGTGGTCAGTTACGACACAAACCAGGACAACAATACCACAACTATTTTCGGGATCATTGACGAACAACGCAAGATCAATATAAATTCAGCCAACGAATTCTTGCTGCTCGCGCTGCTCGAAAAATATAAAGTGGAAAACCCGGAAGACGTGACAACCAACATCCTTATCTGGCGCGGGGAAAAAGAGGACGCGCGCGAAGTCTATAAACAGGCCGGATACCCCGCGAAAAAAGACAAGTTTTCCAATATCGAGGAGCTTCAGCTTATCCCGGGGATCACCGCTGCGGATTATCAAAACCTTAAAATATCGGCCACCGTTTCCGGTGACGGATCGCTGAATATAAACACCGTCCCCCAGGAAACGCTCTCAATAGTAACGGACGCGATATCCAAAGAGTTATCCCTGGCAAAGAACTCCGCGGAAAGCGTAACCTCGAAAATAATGGAGTTAAGGAAGGTCAAAGGACATTTTACAAGCAAAGAAGACATCAATATAGAGCTTACAGGGGAAGAAGAAACAAATATTTTCAACAACCTGCTTGAGAAAATCACCTTCCAATCTTCTGATTTTTTGATTGAAGTTACGGGAAATGCTAGTAAAATAAAGAGTAAAATTACAGCCGTATACAACCGCACGGGGGAACAGTTAACTAACTGGCATGAAGACTAAAAAAAACCACACTATATTCATCTGTCAGATAACGGAATCCGCGCTAAAAGTGCTGAAATGCGTAAATGGCGCGAAACGGACGTTTAGCGGCTCGGCTGTGGAACCGTTACCCTCAGAAAAGAACGACGCCGCGTTAACCGATAAGATCAAATCTGTCTTTAATAAACTCGGCTACGCCAACAACCCCATCATTGTCTGCCTGCCGCGCAATAACGCAACGATAAGATACCTGAAAGTCCCCACCCAGGACCCGGAAGAAATAGAAAAGATAAGTTCTTTACAGGCCTCAAAATACCTTCCGTACCTGGCCCATGAATTGATCACGGGCTACGAACTCATTGAAAATGACCAGCAGGGCTACGCGCAGATAAACCTGGTCATCGCGCACAAAGAAATAATAGAACGTTACTTAAGGATATTCAGCGGTTTTGAGCCCGAAGGAATATCCCTGGCAATGAGCTCATTCGGCCTGGCGAATTTATTCAGCCATATCGAGCCGGGTTACCGCGGCGCGGTAACAGCGGTGGATATCGATGGCTCGCAGGCGGAGATCACCGTAATATCAGCGGGAAAACTGCTTTTCAGCCGTTATGCCAGGATCAACTTTTCAAATCCGGGATGGGAAAACTTCCTGGCTGAAGAAATAAACAAGACAAAGAACGCCTACCTTAAGGAAGTGGAAAAAGAAACCCCCGGGAAAACGGTACTGTTTTCGATGGAAAAATCCACTCTAAGGTTCGCCAGCCTCTTGGGAGAACATAAGCACCTTTCGATAGAATTATTGCCATACGCGGATAAACTCCTGTTTGGCGAGAATGTCTCAAGCAATTTGTCCGGAACGGACCATTCTTTCGCCGGCCTTATCGGATTGGGATTGAAAGATTTTGAACAAACCATAAATCTGCTTCCCCAGGGGCTGAAGACGGAAAAGAAGAAGGTGTTCAGGCAAAAGGAAACGCTGCGGTTAAGCGCATTTATTCTCGCCATAATCCTTACCTTAAGCCTTGCGGTAGCTAACAACTTGAACAATAAAACCGCCTATCTTAAACGCCTTGAGGCCGAACTGAACAAAATGTCCGCTCAGGCTAAACCGCTTGAGGAAATAGAAAAAAGGACCAAGCTTTTGGAAAGACGCTCCAAAAAAACGCAGTCCAGCCTCGATATATTATCCGCGGTAAGCCAGGCGCTGCCGGACCAGATATTTTTATCGGATTTTTCCTATGAAGAGAATAACCAGGCGGTACTGCGCGGGCAGGCGGAGGTTTTGAATTCCGTGTTCGATTTTACATCCAGGCTGGAAAAACTTCCTGAATTCAGGAATTTCAATATAAAAGTCCGTTACGCTACCCAAAGAAAAACGCAGACAGGCGACATCGTGGATTTCGAAATAACCTGCCTGAAACGAAAATAACCGTATGATTAAACTGCTTTCCTCAAGAGAAAAAAACTTATTTTACCTTACAGCCGGAGTGATAATCCTGGTCCTGTTGTTAAACCTGCTGATCCTGCCCATAGCCAGGAAGAATTCCGCATTGAACAAAGAGATAAGCCTGGCCAGGACAAAATTAAAAACCTATTCCCGGCTCCTTTCCCAAAAACAGAATATAGAAAATAAATTCAGACTGCTTTCGCCCGGAGCTAATACTGCCGAGCTCCAAAAAGAAGACAACGCGGTCAACACGCTTTCAGAATTGGAAAACCTGGCAAAAAATGCCGGCATCCGTATAATTGATTTACGGCCTGAGGCTGCCGGAGCCGAAAGCGCGTACAAAGAAATGCTTATTGAGTTAAAAACCGAAGGCAGCCTCGAAGATTATCTAAAATTCATTTACACCGTGGAAAATTCGCTTTCACTATTTAAGATCAAACGCCTCCAGCTTAATTCCCTGGCTAATTCCCCGATGCTTGAGGGAGATTTCTCCATCTCCAAATTGCTTATTTCCGATTAAAAAAGCCTTTCGCTGTTAACTATTAGCTTGACAAAGAGAAAACTTTTTTATATACTCTCTAATTAGAGAGTAAGAGGAGGTTGAGCATCCATAACATTTACTTAATAAAGGACTTA
>JAQULD010000007.1 GCA_028719045.1 Candidatus Omnitrophota bacterium
ATCATGAGCCAGATCCGCCAGGGGGAAAGAGATTACTTCGTGAACCACAACGCCTATTTTACTATTACATCTGGTAATATCGATAGCGCTCTTCCTACAAGCGTTTCTGCCGGAACTCCTACTCCTGCTTCGGCTGGCGTTGATGTGAATGCCGGTGTCGCGCAGTATTTTTCCAATGCCACCTTTACAGTTACTGCTAATGGCACTCTTGCTTGGGATACCAACATTACCCCTGGGAACCCGGGAGCGCCTGTTGATTTTCTAATTTCTGTTGATGGCACTACCCCGCCTAATGTCGCCTGTACCGGTGGTTCGACTGATTGCGCGGTGCATAACACAGATGTTTCCACATTCCGTTTAGAGATGGATAATTCAGGCAGGGTATTCGTGAGCTACGGAAGCGGAGCTGCCAATACATGGAGCGCTTGGTAATTTCTCAGCATGAATAAGGGTTTTACGCTTATCGAAGCTTTAATAGCTTTGCTGCTGCTTGCCATTACCGTGGTAGGCAGCATGGCTTTTTATTTTTATTCCAATCAATCTACCGCTATAACTGTGCATCGCAGGATGGCGGTTGAATTCGCGAATTCGGAGTTAGAGGGCTTGAAAAATACTCCTTATGATAATATAGTGTCAAAGTCACCCGCGGTAAATATTACCACAGGCAACCTTAGCGAACTTAACGGCAAGGAAGAAATACTCGTGGCGGAGGACGTAAGCCATAATTTCAAGCAGATTTCAGTTACAATAACATGGACCGAACCTGCTTCAGGCTTAGGACAGAATTTAGTGTTAAATACTTATATCGCGAAAAGATGAAAAATAGTAACCGTGGGGTAAGCTTGACGGAGTTGTTGGTAACCCTGCTTGTCTGCGTCATACTGGTTTTAATGGTGGGGGCGATTTCCAGTATCAGCAACGCCTCTTACGATAAAGCGAACAGGGAAACCGGCGTATATAATGATATTTATTACGCTTTTAATTTGATGGAATCAGACGGCAGGAATGCCAAGATGGTCAGTGTCAATAATACGAATAAAAGCTTAACATTCGACTCGGTTACTTTTAAGAAAAACAACAACGATTTTGTATTCGTGGATGCCGGCGGTAACCATCCGGTTGTGTCCGGGGTAACTAACCTTAACTTTAATTTTTACTGTACCCAGGATGTATCCGGCAATTGGGTATCTAATAGCTGTTCTTCAAACAGCGGAATGTTCCATATTACCTTAAGCGGAGAAAAATCCTTGAATGTGGGCGGGAAACTTGATAAGGTAGTATTCAATCTTTATACTGATGTAAAAAGGAGAGAGTGATGCCGGGTAAAAGGGGATCGGTTTTGACCATTACTACCGGATTTGTGCTGATTTTTACTCTTCTCGGTTTCGAGTCGATATTTTTGACCGGTTTAAACAGGGAACGAGTCCAGAAGCAGATCGCGTCCACCAAGGCTTTCTGGCTGGCAGAGGCAGGACTTGAAAAAGCTTTTTCTCAACTTCCAGCCGACCTGTCCAACGGTTCGGAAACTCTGGATGCGAATGGCGTCACGCAGAATTTCAGTTTCACAAAAGAAGTTTTGACTCCGGGAGAACGCTGGTTGATCACTTCTACCGGTTTTGTTTCACCGTCTACCAAAAAAGTCCAAGCCGAGGTAGGAGCCAATGTTATCAATCCGTTCCAAACCACAGGGTATCTAAAGAACGGCAGCGAGGATCAGATCGAAGGGAGTTACACGGAACACAACGATCCGTTTATTTTCTCCAATATTTTCCAGAAATCGGAACTGGAAGTACAGAACATGGCGCAAATTTTGACTAACCCGAAGAATAATCCCACTGTTTTAGATGACGGCACTACTCCTTTGCAAAACGGCGTGATTTGGGTTAACGGCGATTTGACTATAACCAGCCAATGGAATTATGAAGGGATACTGGTAGTAAACGGTAAATTTACGATGACCGGCGGCAGTTTTCAGGGGGTTGTTTGGGTGAATGGCTCTGCTAACATGATAGAAGGGAATCCCGGGGTGACCGGCGCGGTTTTTGTAAATGACCCATCTGACGGGCAAACTAAAATTGACAGCAATTCGGCGCATATTGTTTATAGCGAGCAAGCTATAGATACCGCGTTTGGTTTTATCTCAAGCCCTTCTCCTTCAACTTTTCACAACCTCGTAAACTGGAAGGAAATAGATTAATACTATGGCGCAAATAGAAAAAGAAAATTGCTTGAGTTTGGAAATAGAGTCCGGCGAAGAACTTAAAAATAGCCTGCTTGAACTTTCGAAAAAAGAGCCTGCCTGCCGTTTTCTCGCGTTAAATCTGTACGGCGGCCGGGTCCTGGTGAGGCAATTTGAGCTTCCGAAGCTTAACGCGCAGGATATTATGAATGCTTTGCGCCTGGAGTCTGTTGAGCTTTTGCATATTCCTCAGGAAGAAGTGGTCCTCGATTACCAGATACTTTCTACTGAGCAAAATAAAATAAAAGGCGTGTTTATCGCGGCGCCAAAAGGCCTTATACTCGAGTATATTTCTTGCTGTGACAGGGTGGGTTTCTCTCCGGTAAAAATTACCGCGAGCATCATTACGGTACTGGAAGCATTCTTTCAGAAAAAAGGCGTAAATAAAGAGACTTTTTGCCTTTTAAATTTTTACGCGTCCGGCCGCCTGCACCTGATAGTCTTTGAAAAGAATGATTGCATGCTTTTAAGGGAGATAAATTATGAGAATCCGCAGGAAGTAGAGCATGAAGTTATCAATTCCCTGAGGTATTGCTGCGCCAGGAGCGTTTTTAAAGAATTTAATGAAATTTATGTTTCCGGGGACCTGTCTGAAAGCGGCTTTTTGGTCGAACGCGTGCAAAAAGAGTTTGAGGTCAATGTCCAGCATGTGGATTCTTCGTCGGCGCTTCCGGTGATCACGGAACAAAGTAACAAATTCAAAATGAACCTTTTAAAGAATTATGTGGTTTCTTTGCCGGCGCGCAACCGGATATTACAGGCTGGTTATTTAATCGCGGCGGTTTGTTTCCTGGCATCTATAATACTGGGGAGTTTGTTCATCAGTCAGAATAAAAATATTAAAGAACTGCGTTCTTCTTTTACAACCGCGGATTACAATTACGCGAAACAGCTTCTTAGCACAAAGAGCTCAATAAAAAATGTTAAATAAATTCGTCAGGTTGTTCCTAAAAGACTCCAGGGTCCAGATGTGTTATACCTTGCTTTTGATATTCTGTTTTGTTGCCATAGCGCTAGCCGCTAAAACAAAAAAGCAGGGGATAGAGCTGGCAGAATTAAAAAAAGAAAAAGCGCTCGTTTTAATGGTGCCTGAGCTGGAAAAGCAATTAAAATCAAAAGAAGAGCAGGCGCCCAACGCTAAACTTCCCACCAAGGAAGGAAATTTCGTCTTAACCGGTATATTTTTAAAAGGCGAGCGAAAAATAGCGATGATAAACGGAAAGATCTGTTTTGAGGGCGACGCTCTCAATGGTTATCTCATATCGAAAATATCCCCAAAAGCCGTAATTCTACGCAACGTAAGCACCGCGAAAGAAATAAAGCTCGGATTTTAAAGGGGACGTTTCCCTTTTCCCCAAAAAGGGGACGTTTCGCTTTTTTCAAATTTTCTTGTTAGATTTTACCTCCTGTTTCGTCTATTAATGTATAGGCGAGAAAGGGGGTATTTTTATGCCCAGAACAAGAAGAATTATCCCGCGGGAAGCGGCTTTGCACATTATGTCTAGAGGTAATAACAAACAGTGTATTTTTAGATGCAATAGAGATAAGTATTACTATAAATCGTTACTCAAGGAACTTAAGGAAGAAAACAATATCAGCATATTCCACTATTGTATAATGGATAACCATACTCACCTTATCGTTTGGCTTGATGGCACAGGAAATCTTTCCAGGTTTATGAAGCAACTTAATCTTTCCTATTTCAACTATTACAAGAAAACTTACGGTTGCTGTGGACATATCTGGCAGGGAAGATATAAAAGCTCTATTATTGATACCGATTCATATCTGTTACAGTGCGGGAAATACATCGAGCTTAATCCAGTCAGAGCAGGTATAGTTAAATATCCTAATGAGTATTCTTTCAGCAGCTATTGCCATTATGCTTTTGGGCTGGCGGATAGTATCGTGTCTGATAATCCGGTTTATCTTGGTTTTTCTGAATCTTCCAAATTGCGTGAGAAACGATATGTTGAATTTGTGGTTGATAGCGAGATAATGAATTCTGGATATATATCGAGCCAGATTTTTATAGGTAGCGATTTGTTCGTAAAAAAACTTGCGGAAGTGTATCAGATAAAGAATCTTGCGCGGAAGAAAGGGAGGCCTCGAAGAACGGCCTGAAGGAAAAAGAGAAACGTCCCCTTTTTTCAACGTTGACAAATCGCCTTTTTGGTTATATCCTAAAGATGTGCTTAAATCCATCTTATTATTCTATTTAAGGCATATAAAGAAGCTAAATTCTTGCGCCCGGATTGTTGATTTCGCCTGTAAAAGGTACAACAACCGGGTTTTTTTAATTCGGGCGGAAAACAATTCCAAACTGACTTTTAAAGAACTCGGTGAACGGGCGAAAAGGATCGCTTTTTCCCTGACTAAAATGGGGTTCCATAAGGGCAACGTCATCGCTTTTTCTTCCACGAATTGCCTTGAATATTTTGAGATAAGGGCTGCCTGTAATCTGGCGGGCATTGTTTTTTTAGGGCTGCCTCAGCACCTTGCCCCGGAAGAAGTAGCTTATTTCCTTAAAGAAGCTAAAGCGGAAACTTTCTTTTTCAAGAACCTCACTAACAGCGAGATCCTGACGATAGCCAGCCACTCTTATATCCACCTGGTCAATCTTGACGGGAAACCCTACAAGGAAATTTCCCGGAGATACGGCGGACAAAAAAAGATGGGGACCGCAGCTGTTTCGGATAATGATATCTCGACCCTGAATTTAAGCTCAGGGACCACGGGCAAAATCCCGAAGATAGTGCGGTTAACCGCGGGTAACTGGGCGGAAAGCCTGTATAATTATGTCGCCAATTCAGATGTGCGGCCGGGTAAAAAAATCGTTTTCCTTTCCACTTTGCCTTTGGTTACCGCTGGTTCTACTACATTCCTGCCCGCGTTATTAGCCGGTATCACTTATGTGGTCGCGGAAGAAGGGGCCTTAGCGGAAAGGATAGCCGAATATATCATTAAATACCAGGTCAACCGGTTGTATGTAACTCCCAGCAGGCTTTTAGAACTTTTGGCGTGGTGTAAGAACAATAAACAGCGTTTTGACTCGCTTGAAAATATTATTATCGGCACTGAGCGGATGCCGGAGGCCAGGTTTAAAGAGGCGGTTGAATATTTCGGGCCGATAATTTCCATGGGGTACGGGATGGTGGAAGCGCTCCCGCCTATAACTTTACTTTCGCCAAAAGATTATAAGCGGCTTGACAGCGCGGGAAAGGTCGTAAAAGGCGTGGAGGCCAAGATAACCGAAGAAGGAAAGATCGCCTTAAGATCAAAAACCGTAAGCAAAGGGTATCTTAATAATCCTGAAGAAAACGCGAAATGTTTTAAAGACGGGTGGTTTTATTCCAATGATTACGGCTCTTTGGATAAAGACGGATTTTTGAGCGTCTTTGGCCGCCAGGAAGAAATTCTGCTTAAAGAGCCGAAGCCGGTTTTCGCGAGAGATGTGGAAGAGAAGATATATCAGCTGTCGTTTATTAACAGATGCGCGGCGCTGCCTTCCGGGAAAGGAACTTGTATTTTTATTTCATTGCTTAAACCTGTTGGACAAGAACAGGCAAAGAAAGAAGTATTAGCTAAGCTAAACGGAAACCCCATCCTTAAACAACCCCTCAATATTCTTATCAAAGAAACACTCCCCATAAGCCCACTCGGGAAACTCGATAGAAGAAAACTCGCGGAGGAAACCGGCGTATGGCAGAAATAACACTGTGGAACTCTGTCGCTAAAAGAAGGCGCTCAATAAGCGATACTTTCTATGACAACGGACTGGCTACTTTAAAAGGTTACCTTGAGGACAAGGGCCATAAGGTGGAAGTGATAGATTGGGCGAGGGACGATTTCTACAGCTCGCTTTCCCCGTGGTTACTTTCAAAAGCCTTAAGAGGCATCTATTCCGTGATGATGCGTTCAAAAAATAAGCCGGTAAAAACAATCCTCGGTTTGCTTTCATTCCTGCTCCAGGCGATTTTAAACTTTATTCAGGAATTGCTCCTTAATAAAAGATTAACAGAGCTGGTTAGATACCTTAAAGATAAGAAAGTGCGCATCCTGGGAATAAAGATCTGGTACGGCGAAGCTTTTACCAATGCCAAGAACCTCGTTGCTTTTTTGCAAAAAGAAGCTCCTGAAATAATCACCATTGCCGGCGGCTATCACGTTACGCTATACGAAGAACATCTTTTGAAAAGCAGCTGTTTTGACCTGGGTGTTGTCTGCGAAGGCGAATTCGCCCTGGAAACAATACTTGGCGTCATCGAAGGATACAAAGAGCCCTGGGATAAACAAAAAGTCCTGGAAAAGATCATACAGGAAGCGGAAGATGGAAGGATCGAAAACCTAATTTACCGTAAAGATGATAAGATCTGGAAAACAAAAAGAAAAGAATCCACGGTGCATAGTTCCAAGCACATTCCCCGTTATACCATCAACTCGCAAAAAGTGAGCATTCATGTCATGGTGGAATCGCTTGGCTGTGACTGGGGGAAATGCAATTTCTGCGTGCATCCGTATTTTTATCCTCACTATTCCCTGCGGGATCCGGATGAGATAGTTAAGGAAATAGAGGCGATGATGAAAACCGGTATCGGGATATTCCGTTTCGCCGGCTCCGATACGCCGCCCGCTTTCGGGGCTAAAATCGCGGAGAAGATCATTGAGAAGAAGTATAAACTTATTTTTGGAATGGGCTCCCGCGCGATCAGGGGCGCTAAAAATAATTTTGAAGGCCTGGTAAAATCATATTCCACGCTAATCGAGGCGGGGTTAAGGGCGGTGTTTATGGGCGGTGAAACGGGTAATGATTTCATAAACCAGGAAGTAATGAATAAAGGCGTATTCTTCGTGGATATTGTTGAGACCATTAAAGCCTTGAGAGAAGCTGAAAGGCGCGTTGGGGAAAAAGTGTACCTTAGCCTGGCGTTTATTTATCCCGCCCCGTTACTGGGTAAAGTTGACCTGGCGCGGGTAAAAGCGGATAACCTGCGCCTTTTGAAAGAAGCCCAGCCGGACAGCGTGATGATCACGCCTCCCGGCCCGTTCTTACATACCAGGTGGTATAACGAAAAAGAAAAATTCGGGTTTACCGTTAGTGAGGATATCATAAAGAAGGCCATGGAATATGAGTATGTACTTTATAAGCCGCCGAGCCTTTGGCCGGATCTGGGCGTGTCTTTGGAAGGCAAGCCTTTCAAGAAATTGCTTGAGGAATGTAATGACCTGCGCGTGGCTGTGGAAAAGGAATTGAATATTCCTACCGATATTTCAGACGAACATTTCCTGATGTTTTACGGCGCCGGGATAAGAAAAAAAGAGGGGATTCTTAAAGCAAAGAATGATACAATGTTGGATATTGTTTCCTGCGATTATAGCGTGACGGGTGAAATTTCGGCTAAGATCAACGCTTTCAGCCGGCAATTAGCGCATGGTAATTGATTATGAGCACAGTAAGATTCGAAAAAGTAAGCAAAAATTATTTCCTCGGTAAAACCGAAGTGGCCGCGCTTAAGAACGTGGACCTCGCGGTTGAGCCGGGCGAGTTTTTAGCCATTGCCGGGCCTTCCGGCAGCGGAAAGACCACCGCCTTGAATATCATCGGATGTATCGACAAGCCGAATTCGGGAAAAGTGTTCCTTGATGATATCGAGATCTCGGCTTTATCGAGCGATGTGCTGGCGGATATCCGCGCGGAGAAATTAAGTTTTGTCTTCCAGAGTTTTAATCTTCTGCCGGTGCTTACCGCTATAGAGAACGTGGAATACCCTTTGCTTAACAAAAAAATTTCCGGAAACAAGAGGGGCCTGGCGCGACAGGCGCTTGACAGCGTGGGGCTCCTGAAATACGCTGACCACAGGCCTTTGGAATTAAGCGGCGGGCAGCAGCAGAGAGTGTCGATCGCGCGGGCAATTGTCGGCCAGCCGCTATTGGTCCTTGCCGATGAGCCTACCGCGAACCTTGACCACGCTACAGGCGAAGAGATCATCGCCCTTATGAAAAAGATAAACCAGGAAAGAAAAACCACGTTCATATTCTCCACCCACGACCAGAAGATCATGGACAAGGCAAACCGCATCATCAGGCTTTTTGACGGGGAGGTCAAATGATCACCCTGAAGATAGCCATACGCAACATTTTCCGCCATAAGACCAGGACCATAATCACGCTTTCCACTATTGTTTTCGGGGCTGTGGCGGTTATTTTCGCCGGCGGGTTCTTCGAAGATATTTTTTACAAGATGCGGGAAAGCTATATCCACGCGCACACCGGCCATATCCAGATCTATAAAAAAGGTTTCCTGGAAAAGGGGAGGATCGAGCCTTATAATTACCTCATAGAAAACCCCAAAGATATCATTCCTTTGATCAGCGCGATAAAGGGAGTAAAATTCGTCACCCAGCGCCTGCAGTTCTCAGGGCTTATCAGCACGGGGGAAAATACCATTTCGTTCCTGGGAATGGGAGTCGAGCCGAAATATGAACCGGTGGCCCCTTTAGAAAGCAATGACCTCAGGAAAGCTACGGAAAATCTTACCATGGGCGGGGTCATTGTGACCAAGGGTAAGGCCCTGTCTAAGGATGACAAATACAGTGTAATGCTCGGCCAGGGGCTTGGCTCCGCTATAGGCGCCAAACCCGCGGATTCTATCGTGCTGCTTACCAATACCGTAAACGGCTCGGTAAACGCTTTGGATGTAACGGTAAACGGGATATTTTATACTTCTTCAAAAGCCTTTGACGACCATTTCCTGCGTATACCTTTGTACACCGCGCAAAAACTGCTGGCGACAGATTCTGTCCAGACGCTGGTGGTAATGCTTAATAAAACCGAAGATACCAAAAGAGTAAAGAAGGCGATAGCCGGAATTATCAGGGACAAGAAATTAGACCTGGAGATAAAGTCCTGGGATGAGTTAAGCGATTTTTACAATCAGACGGTCAAGCTTTTTAACCGGCTTTTCCTGATCATGAAATTCGTGATCGTGATCGTCGTGATCTTAAGCATTTTTAACACTATGAACATGGCGGTATTCGAAAGGGTGAGCGAGATCGGGACCATTATGGCGCTTGGGACAAAAAGAAGAGGGGTAATAAAACTTTTTATGTACGAGGGGCTTGGCCTTGGAGTGATCGGAGGGATAATCGGCTTGATCTCCGGCGCCCTTATTACCAGCTTAGTGGCGGCCATCGGAATTCATATGCCTCCTCCGCCGGGAGCTACCATGCATTTTCTTTCCGAGCCCAGGATCGTCCCCGGGATGCTTTTGTTCGCTTTCATACTTTCGATACTGACCTCGCTTATTTCCTCATTCTATCCGGCGTACAGGGCTTCGCGCCTTGAGATCGCCGATGCCTTAAGACAGAGATGAAAAACAGAGTAGCCGCTATTCTCGCTGTTTGCTGTTTCTTTTGCGTAAGGCCGGCGCTCGCCGCCGAGCTTAGCGCTTCCCAGATCATCGAAAAAGTCGACGAAGTGCGCAGCCCCCAGGGGGATTATACTATTTTCGTGGACGTAACGAGTTTTTCTTCCGCGAAAGATGAAAAAAAAGCCTCTTACGAAGTAATGATCAAGGGCAGGGAGAATACAATAATCAAGACCATTAAGCCCGAGAATGAACGGGGGAGGATCATGCTTATGCGGGATAAGAACCTCTGGGCGTTTTTCCCCGATGTCTCAAAACCGATCCGCCTTTCAATGCAGGAGCGCCTGATCGGTGATGTCGCTAACGGCGATATCGCGCGCGCTAACTTTTCCGGAGACTATAACCCCAGGGTGCTGCGCGAGGAAAAAATAGACGGCAAAGCCTGTTATGTTTTGGAGCTTTCCGCCAGGACCCCGGATGTCACCTATGGCAGGGCGGTCCTTTGGGCGCAAAAAGAAAACTTCTGGCCGATAAAAGCGGAGTTCTACGCGATTTCCGGCAAGCTCCTGAAAACCTGCGCTTACGGAGGTTTTTCCATACTGGGCGACCGGGTCAGGCCGACTCAACTGATCATGGTCGACCCGCTCATAAAGGGCAAGAGGTCAATTATTCAATACGGTGATTTACGCGTCGGGGAATTGCCGGAAAAATATTTCACCAAAGATTATATGAAAAAATTGATGGATTAAGATGAAGATAAAACGCTTACCGGCCCTTATTTTTTGTTTTCTTCTTTTTACGGGAACCGCTTTTTGCGCCGGACCCGATTCGGTTATCGATGATATAAACGGGTTTTTCAAAAAAATAGACCTTACCCAGCACGGAAGCCTGAAAAATGAGACCGCCTACCGCATCCATACGCCCACGGAACTTACCAAGGTGCGTAATCAGTTTATGCTTACCGAAACCGGCGCGCTTTCGGAAAATACCAAATTTAAAATAACCAGCCGGTTCTATTACGATGCGGTCTATGACCTGACGGATAACTTCCCGTCTAACGTGCGGAGCGACCAGGCAAGAGAAGCGGAATTAAGGGATACTTATATCGATTATTCCAAAGGGCCTTTTGACATGAGGCTGGGAAAACAGCAGATAGTCTGGGGGGAAGCGGTCGGGCTTTTCTTCGCCGATGTGGTGAACGCCAGGGACCTGCGTGAATTTGTCCTGCCTGATTTTGATATGATCAGGATCCCTCAGTGGGGAGCTGACCTTGAATACGGCAAAGGGAATTTTCATATTGAAGGCATCTGGATTCCGGGCATAGAATTCGACAAACGCGGGGTTACCGGTTCGGAGTTCGCTTTTCCTTTGCCTGTACCGGAGAATACCCTTTTTACCGCAAAAGACCCGCAAAGGCCGAAGAGCAATTTCCAAAACAGCGAAACCGGGATGCGGATGTCCTATCTTACCCATGGCTGGGACGTAAGCGCGTTCTATCTCTACACCTGGGAAAAATCCCCGGTAATGTTCCGCTCGATCGACTCCGGAGTATTTAATTTCCACCCCGGATACAGAAGGCTCAATATCGTCGGCAGCACTTTCGCCAAGGAAATAAACGACGTGGTCCTGAAAGGCGAATTCGTCTTTAACCGTAAAGGCAACTTTTCGATTTTCGACAGCACAAACCCCGACGGGGTAACTCGCAAGGATTTTATCGATTACCTGCTGGGGCTCGATTATACTTTTTGGAAGAAGATCGACGCTAACTTTCAGTTCATGCAGCGCGTGATCTTTAATTTCGACAACCGTATAGTCAATGAGGACCATGTGCATAACGCGGTGTCGCTTCGGTTAAGCAAAGGTTTCTTGAACGACTCGCTTGAAACAGAGTTCCTGGTGATAGCGGGGTTAATGAGAGAAGACCTTATGTACCGGCCGAAGGTCACTTACAGCTTTAAGAACAATTGGAAATTAAGATTAGGGCTGGATATTTTTCAGGGTAAGCCTTCCGGAGTGTTCGGGATGTTCGAAAAGAAAAGCCGCACTTATTGCGAACTCACCTATAGTTTCTAAATAATATTCTTAAAATCCAAGGAATGGTAACACTGCTTGATGTAATCAAGTTTTTCGGCGGGGGAAGTTTTGAAGACATCGCTTTTTTCCGCGAAGAAATATTTCAGGTCTTCGGGGCTGTATTCGAATTTTCCGGAGAATTTTTCGGCAGGGGTGTTTTTGCCGAAGAACATCCGGTATAAACCTTCCTTGTGGGCTTTTTTACAATCTTCCTCGGAAGTGGTAAGGTTAAGGTATTTGGCGACGGCTGGAGCGCCGTTAGCGTTGCTATAGGTTTTAAGGCCCCCGATGTCCTTGAAGAGGAGGAAATTGTAAGTAAGGCTGTGTTTGGGATTTACGGTGATGCAGATACAGTCAAGGCCGAGGACGTTTTTCGCGTAATCGAAAATGGTCTTAAAAAGTAAAAAGATAAAGAACATTTTTTTCGCGTTCAACATAAGCGATATCCCGTCGCGGTAAAGTTCGGTGTTTGAGGCAAGCATGGTTATCTCGCAAAGCTTTAAGCCCTTTGCCCGCAGTTGATTCAATTCTTCGTGGTAGATCTCATCCATCGGCAGGAAAAGAGGAGAGTCCGGCACGAGGGTAGCGGTAGAAACGATCTCATCTTTGCAGACTGCCACGAAAGTCGCCGCCTGAGGCAGGGCGTTATACATCGTGACCCTTAATTGGGAAGGATGCTCGTTTACATAGCCCCTTTTAAGATATTCTTTATAAACCAGGCCGAAGGAACTTTCCATTTCCTGCCGGGTGCGGGCGATCCTGTAGTCGATGTTACTTAAGAAACCTTGCAGCTGGGGGGAACTAAACGCTGATGTGATGACGTCGCTTTGGCTGATCACTATATGACCTCGCCTTTTTTACTCAAATGCACCTCGAGGATCTTTTCGCAGATATATTCCACGTAGCGCTGGCGGTCCTCATAATTCATGCCGAAGAGCCTAACGCCTGTCTGGTAATTCTTTTTCTCCGTAAGTTTTTTGTTCCAGGTCACTTCGCCCACGCAGACGATGGGCCTTTCTCCGTCGGCAAGGTCGATCTTTATGTTCAACTGTGATTTCTTTTTGAGCAGGCAGTCGTCTTTAAAGCCCAAGCCGTCGCCGCTAATGTTGAGTAGAACGCGGGGTTGTTTCCATGTCCCCAGAGGTTGGGAATAGAAAACAGCTACCGGTAAAGAAAGCCTTTCGCTTTTGCGGTTGTCTTCCGTAACTTTCACATTAATTTTTGCCATAGCTTAATTATGCTATATAACTTTTTAAATGTCAAGGCAATAGTTTAGTATATCCTGTTGACAATAAAGAGGATGCGTGTTATTATAAATTCATGAACAATAATATTTTTACGGAATTTAAAAGAGTCGTAAACGCCAACCAATCCAAGCCCGCCGCGCTTTTTAAACAAGGCCAGGAGTATTTAAGTTTATCTTATAATGAATTATTCTCACGTTCCATTAAACTCGGTAATTTTCTTTTTTCCAAAGGAATAAAAGCTGGGGATAAAGCCGCGATACTTTTACCGAACCAGCCTGATTGGCCCATATCTTTTATGGCTATCCAGTATCTGGGGGCGATCGCGGTGCCTTTGGACGCCAGGATGTCCGCCCAGGATATAAAACAACTGCTTTCGCATTCTCAATCCAAGATTTTAATTACTTCCGAAAAAAATTATACGAATATCCGGGAATCATTGGCGGATCTAAAAAACCTGCTGGTTCTCCAGATAGATTCCGGAGCCGCGCGCAAAGAAATCAATTCTGCCGAAGATAAAGACAAGGAACCCGCTGCTGATTTTACTTCTTATATGCCCGCGGCCATGTTTTATACCTCAGGGACCACGTCATCCCCTAAAGCGGTCGTCCTTTCGCACGCCAACATTTTGGCGAACCTCGCCTCAATGCATAAATTGAATATCGCCAGGAGCGATGATGTCGTCATTTCTTTTCTGCCTTTGTTCCACACTTATTCTTTCATGGCTACTTGTCTTTTGCCCTTGTCGTTGGGGGCGCGGATAAGCTATCCTTCGGGCTTAAGTTCCGAAGGGCTGTTGGAATGCATAAAAAATACGGGCGTAAGTATCCTAGTCGGTGTGCCGGAAGTTTTCGCTATCTTTCATAAAAGCATAAAGAGAAAAATACAAACTTTGCCTTTTTTTGTCAGGATAATACTTGGGGTTTTATCTGAGATTTGCTGGGTGATAAGAAAGTTGACCAGGATAAACTTAAGCAAATTGCTTTTTTTCAAGATCCACGAAGTTTTTGGCAAAGATTTCCGTTTTATGATCACCGGTGGAGCAAGGCTTGAGCCTAAGGTAATAACAGACTTGTCTAAGTGGGGTTTTACCGTGCTTGAAGGGTACGGCCTTACCGAAACTTCACCTGTCGCTACTTTTAACAGGCCGGAAAACCCGAAGATCGGCTCAGTGGGAATGGCTATTCCCGACGTGCAGGTAAAAGTGGCGAGCCCCAATATGCGCGGGATAGGAGAGGTCGCTATAAAGGGGCAGAATGTGATGCTCGGTTACTATAAAACTCCGGGTGAGATCGAAAATCCCGCCAGAGACGGATGGTTTTTTACCGGGGACCTTGGCTATTTTGATAAACGCGGGTTTCTTTATCTTGCCGGCAGGAAAGATGAAATGATCGTTTTAAGCTCGGGTAAGAAAGTCCTGCCGGAAGAAATAGAGAGGTATTACAACGCCAGCCCTTACATAAAAGAGATTTGTGTTTTTCTGCCTGAAGCCAAAGACGAGGAAGGGGAGGCCAGGAAGCTTATGGCGGTAGTGGTACCCGACGAGGATTATTTCCGCAAAAGCGGTAAATTCAATATTGAGGAACAGATAAAATGGGAACTGGACAATATCTCCCATCGTTTAAGCACTTACCAGCGCATCCACGGTTTCCTGATAAGCAAAGAGAAACTGCCGCGCACTCTTTTGGGCAAGATCATGCGCCACAGGATAAACGCTTTTTACCTGGCCCAGCTTTCTGAAGTTTCTAAGAAGAAAGAGGAAGTGTCCGGAGATGATGTAAGCCTTTTAGCGGATGAATCCATTCAGAAAATATTCGAATATTTGTCCGGGCACCTGAATAAAAAGGTGAATTTGGATGACCACCTGGAATTGGATTTAGGCATCGATTCTCTCGGCAGGATAGAATTATTTTTGGAACTGCAGAGCGCCTTTAACATCGATGTGCCGGAAACTGTGGCAATGGAACTTTTTTATTCTTCAACGGTAAGGGAGCTTTTGCTTAAGGTGAGGCCATATTTGGGGCAGGGATTGAGCGCGGCCGGCGGCCAGGTATTGGCCTGGTCAAAAGTAATGCAGGAGGATCCTTCGGAAAAAACTTTACAGACGGTCAGGATGCAGCCGACTCGGATGGATAAAACTTGCGCTTATCTTTTTATGGGGGCAATGCGCGTTTTCTTCAAACTTTTCTTTCGCTTAAAGGTCAAGGGAGAGAAGTATCCGGATAAGGGCCCGTATATAATAATCGCCAACCACTCCAGCTATCTTGACCCGCTGGCGGTCATCTGCAGTTTGCCGGTGAAAACATTTTTGAGCACATACTTCGTGGGTTTTAAGCAGATTTTATTTAACCCTTTGCTTAAAGGCACGGTTAAAACCGCGAGGTTCGTTCCGATCGATATGAGTTTTGATTCTAAGAACGCTATGCAGACCTGCGCTTATTTGGTCAGGCATTCCAAAATAATCTGCTTCTTCCCGGAGGGAGGGCGTTCCCCTGAGGGAAAGATCGTAAAATTCAAGGGAGGAATAGGTATTTTAGCCAAAGAGTTGAACGTCACTTTGGTCCCTGTCTACATAAAAGGCGCCTTCGAAGCCTGGTCGCGCCATAAAATGCTGCCCAGTCCGTCAAAGATAGAAGTTACTGTTGGCAAGAGTTTTACCTGCGCTGACCTTCCGGTTAAGACAGAAGAGGAGTACGACGCTGTCGCGGAAGAATTACGCCAGTGGCTTATTGAATTATCCCGCCGTGTTTGTTGAGTGAAGACAACACATTGTATATCACATTAAACAAAAATCTTCGCTTAAGCAAGTTAAGCATTTTTCAATTATGAACAATAAGTTTTTTCACTCTGTTTTCTAACTTAACGTATTGAGTTTAAGATAGTTAGAATAAAAAATAGTTATAAAAAGTATTTCTCGCTCAAGTTGGTATGGAAAATGCTTATTTAATAGTGAGGACAGTATAACTTGGCTTTAATTGTGGGAACAGGAAGAAGTGAAATAAAATATCATAAGTCTAATGAAATCAAGGCATTCTGACCTTGACAAAAGCGGACTTATGTGCTATATTTTAATACCTTGTTTCTTTTTGTAAACATCCAATCTAAAACTTGATGAGCCTTAATCCAAAAAATAAGTTTTCAGTAAAAACGGCATACGATCTAACCTTCAAATCTGTAAAAACTAACCCTAATTTATATCTGCCTTTTATTATTTTCGGTATCGTTGAATTGACAGCTTTGATCTTTATTTTTCTTATCCCCAGGATGCCTTTCGTGCTGCTTTTTGGGCCCATCATCAGGACTTTTTGGCGCGATATGTTTTTGCATTACCCTTATAATTTTTATTTGCTCCCGAAGCTCGCGTCGCATTCCCGGACTGTTTTATCGGTTATATTGGGTTCATTATTGACCGGGGCGGCCACGGCAATGGTTTATAAGGTTTACAGCGGAAAGCCCGTGAATTTAGGCGAGGCGCTTAAAGCCGCGCTTAAGAAATATATCCTGATCTTTATCGTTATTTTCGTGGTCGCTGTTTTATTCCATTTTTCGGCGAAGTTCATCGCTGGCGGTATCGCGAATCTTTTCCTGGAACACAGGAAACTTATGTTTTTAAAACCCGGGCTCTGGCTTGCCCCGTTTTTAGTCTGTTTAAATTTCCTGCTGGTGGTCATATTCAATTCCCTTTTTATATACGCTATACCCGCGATAATCGTGGACCAGAAAAAATTGTTCCCGGCGTTAGGCGCTTCATTCCTTTTGTTTAAAAGATTCTTTTTTCCCACGCTCTGTTTAGTGGGGGTCCCTATGCTTATCTATATACCTTTGGTGGTACTCAACTATAATCCGGAATTCCTGGTCAGGAAACTTTTCCCTGAATCCGTGCTTTTGGTCCAGATCGCCGGAGTTGTTTTAAACTCGCTTATCGTAGACCCCATAGTTACCATTTCTACGACATTCTTTTATCTTACGCGGAAAGAGCAAGCATGAAGAAAATAAATCTTATCCTGATTTTGATTTTTGCCTCCGGGTTCTTATGCGGATGCTCCAATGACCAGTATTCCATTGAAAAGCGTTATTGGCAGATCCAGAGGCAATCTGAAAAGATCTTCAAGAATCCCCACGCCACTCCGCCTATGGAATTGGAGAGGGTGGTAAAAAGTTATAATAATTTTATCCAGAAGTATCCGAACAACAGCCTTTCTGTGCAGGGTGATTTTGAGATCGCCCGCCTTTACATCGTGGTGGAAGAATATGAAAAAGCCAGGACGCAATTAAGGGCCATAACCAACAAATATAAGAAATCCGATATCATTTGCGCCGAAGCGGTTTTCCTGGCGGGCAAGTCTTACCAGCTGCAGGATAGATGGCCGCAGGCGCTGGAACAGTACCGTAAGCTCATACAACAGTACCCTACGACCATAAAAGGGCTGGATGTCCCTGTTTATATAGCTGAATACTACAGGGTAAAGTTCCAGCCGGATAAGATGCTGGACGCTTACAAGGACGCGGAAGCGCATTATAACAATCTCGCGGAAAAATATCCTAATTCGCCTTTAGCGTATATAGCGAACAAGCTGGCGGCGCAGTGTTATGTGACAACAAAAGACTGGGATAGCGCGATCAGCGCTTACAGCGCTATGTTGGAAAAATACAGGGGCAAGGTGGATATGAGCGATGTCCTGATGGATATGGCTTTGATATACGCAAGAGAGCTTAAAGACCAGTTGAAATCAAAAGAGACGCTGGGGATTTTGCTCAAGGATTATCCGAAAAGCAGGTTTACCGCGATAGCCGCGGCCCTGTTAAAGGAGTCAGGGAAAAATGACCGACGTAAAAGTACTGGAAAATAACGAAGCGGACAGTTTTCTGAAGTATTTCCTCAATCGCGCGCTTAAAGAGATAATGTCTGTTATCCACGCCGAATGCGGTTCTTTGTTCCTTTTTGATACCGAGCACCAGGAGCTTATCCTGAACGCCTTCTACGATTCGAAGGAACTGCATATAAAAGGCCTTAAACACAGGATAGGGGAGGGGGTTTCCGGCAAAGTCGCGGATATTAAACTTCCCGTGCTGGTCAAAGATATAAATTCTGATTCCCGTTTCAGGAACAACGGTTTCAAGCATTACCGCACCAACTCTTTTGTTTCCATTCCATTGTTCAGCATGAACCGCCTTTTGGGATTGATAAACCTTGCCGACAAAGCTAACGGCGAGCCTTTTTCCGATGAAGACCTGAACGTCGCGGTTACGGTGGCGAAATACGCCTGTGTCGCCTTGGACGGCCTCACGGGCTTAAAACAGGAAAAAGATTCTTTGGATAAGCAAAAGGCGCTGCTGGAAAAATACGCCACGGTGGGAAAATTAGCCGGCGGCATTGTGCATGAAATAAATAATCCGCTGGATGGGGTCATCAGGTATACGAATATGGTGCTTAACCAGCTGGATAATAATACCGTCGCCCACGAGTACCTGTTGGAGGTTAAAAAAGGGCTTAACAGGATCGCCAATATCACGAAGTCGCTCCTGGAATTTTCCCATCAGGTAAACTCAAGCCCCAAGAATAAGAAATACATTAACGCCCACGACTTGATAAACGAATCCCTGGATGTTTTTAAGGACAGGATAGACGGCCATGTAACGGTGGTCAGGAATTACAAATCAGGGATGCCTAAAATATTGGACCTCGGGTTGTCGCACGTGGTGATCAATATCATAGAAAACGCACTGGACGCGATGGGTACCGGAGGAAAGCTTGAAATCAACACCAATGTTAACGATATGTATGTGGAGTTTAATTTCAAGGATACCGGGCCGGGTATCCCGAACGAAATAAAAGAGCGCATATTTGAGCCGTTTTTCACCACCAAAACCATGGAAAAAGGCACAGGCCTTGGCTTGGCTATATGCAAGGAAGTGGTAAATAAATATGAAGGCAAGATCAACGCCCGCGGCCATGAAAACAAGGGCAGTATTTTTACGATAATGATACCCAAAAGATTCCTAGAAGGAAATGGATAATTTGCATCCTAACGGCAGGCATATCCTGGTAGTTGACGATGAACCTCTGGTGAGGCATTCTTTGCGCGAGTTCCTGGCGCTGCAGGGCTATGTGGTAAACGTGGCCAGTAACGGCAGAGAGGCGCTTGGCCTTTTGAAGGACTATACGGCGGACATTGTCATTACCGATATTAAAATGCCTGAGATGGACGGTTTGCAGCTGTTAAAACATATAAAAGCCGATTTTCCCGCTACCCCGGTAATATTGATCACCAGCTTCGGCAGCATCGAGAACGCGGTAGAGGCGATGAAAGACGGCGCCTATGATTATATCACCAAGCCTATCGTGGATAATGAAATAAAGATGGTCATCGAACGCCTGATGAAACAGCGGGAATTACAGGAAGAAAATATTAAATTAAAGGCCCAGCTTTCGGCCGCGAACAAAGAGCGCTTCCACAATATTGTGGGAAAAAGCCAGAAGATGCAGAAGATCTACAATTTGATCGAGGCGATAACCAATACCCGGGCGACAGTGCTTATTTACGGGGAAAGCGGGACGGGAAAACGCCTGATAGCCCACGCCATACATAAATACAATGAGCATGAACGCGGAAAGCCTTTTGTAGAGATAAGCTGCGGCGCGCTTACGGAAACATTGCTGGAAAGCGAATTATTCGGGCATGTCAAAGGCGCCTTTACCGGGGCGATCAAAGATAAATTCGGCCGTTTTGAAATGGCTGATACCGGCTCAATATTCCTGGACGAAATAGACGCTTTTTCGCCGAACCTGCAGGTAAAACTGCTCAGGGTCCTCCAGGAAGGGGAATTCGAACGCGTCGGGGATAATAAGACCGTGAAAGTCGATGTCCGGGTGATCGCCGCCACGAACCAGAAACTGGAAGAGCTCATCGGCCAGGGAAAATTCCGTAAAGACCTTTATTACCGCCTGAACATCATCTGTATAGACCTGCCTCCTTTAAGGGACCGTAAGGAGGATATACCGCTTTTGGTGGAAAATTTCATAGCAAAACATACCAAGCACATTAATAAAAAGATCGAAGGGCTTACTCAAGAGGCCATGGAGATCTTAATGAATTACGATTGGCCGGGAAACGTCAGGGAACTGGAAAACGTGGTAGAGAGGGCGACTATTTTAAGCAAAGGCCGCGTGATCGGCGTTGAAGACCTGCCGGAAGTCCTGGCTGTGGGTAAACTTGAAGAGAAGATAGAGGAGAAGGACAGCGCTAAACTCGCTTTAAAGCACGCGCTAATGTCTCCGGAAAAGGAATTGATAGTCAAGGCCCTGGATTCGGTCAACTGGAACCGCAACGAGGCCGCGCGTATCCTGGAAATAAACAGGACCACGCTTTATAAAAAGATGCTTAAATTCGGGTTGTTGAAAAATAACGGTAATGGCAGAAAGCAATAAGAAATATAATACTTCAGAAATTAAAATGGCCTTATCAGATCTAATCGATGTGAAAAGCTGGCAGCGTATCCAGGATAATTTTTCCCAGGTTACCAATGTCTGCGTCAGGACCGTCGATTCCGAAGGCCTCCCGGTTACAGCTCCCAGCGGGGAACCCAGGTTATGCACGGAACTTCTTAGCGGCTCTCCCGTTAAGAGCAAAATTTGCGCTTTTTGCCTTCCCACATTTTTAGGCGGGAAGGGGATAGTGGATAAAAACCTGAGTTATTCCTGCATATCGGGGCTTACTAATTTCCTGACCCCTTTACGGGTGGATGACAAAGTCGTGGGGTATCTTATCATCGGCCCGGTGATCCTGGGAATGCGTAAATCGAAAGAGCAGTACCTTAAGCTTGCCGAAGACCTGAATCTCGATGTGGAAGACCTCTGGAGCGCGATAGTGGAATTGAAGGTGGTTTCACAGCAGGGCGCGCAGTCGCTGGTGGAATTTATCAAAGATATAGCGGATTATGTTTTAAAATTGGCCTATACTAATATGCAAATGCGAAAGGAGGTGGGCATGTTCGAGTCAGCAAGGTTAAGCAGGATTTGGGATGCTTTGCTGGATGTGGCGGTGCAGGTGAGCGGCGCGGATACCGGGTCGGTCATGTTTTTTGACAAGGTCAGGGATGTTTTGACCATACGCGCGGCGAAAGGCCTTTCCGATGAAGTTGTCAGGAATACCAAGGTAAGAATGGGCGAAGGCATATCTGGGACGGCTGCCAAAGAAAAAATGTCTTTTTTAATTAATGAAAATGAAGCCGATAACCGGATAAAGAATTATCTTAAACGGCCGCAGATCAAATCCGCGATGGTCGTTCCGATCCAGGCGGAAAATACCGTTTTGGGAGTGATGAACCTGGGCAGTTCTGAACCTAAGGCGGGAACGTTTGACGCGGATTCCATGAAATTGATCGGCAGGCTTATAGATTTAGCCACTGTTTCTTTCCACGAATAAACCAAAACCTCAAGTATTCTTCTTGGCTATCTTTCTTTCCGGAAGGTAGAAGAGAGGATTTTCAATTCTTCCCTGTATTTCGCCACTGTGCGCCTTGCCAGTGTCAGCCCGTTTTCCTTTAAGAGGATTTTCAATATGTCCTGGTCGCTTAAAGGGTGTTTTTTATCCTCGCCGTCTATCAATTCCTTGATGATCCTTTTTACGTGCGTTGAAGAAAGCGAAGGGCCTTCCTGTGTCCGGACGCCGCTGGAAAAGAAATCTTTCATGGCGATCACTCCGCAGGGGGTCAGGACGTATTTGTTCATTACCACCCGGCAGATAGTGGATTCGTGCAGGCTTAATCTTTTCGCCACTTCGTTAAAGGTGAGGGGGGAGATGCTGGAAAGGTCTTCCAGGATCGCGCTTCTTTGTATTTCTACTAGGGTCTCCACGACCCTTCTTAATGTGCTTTGCCTTTTGGAAATGGCTTTCAGCAATTCCAGGGCGTTGCGCAGCTTATTGGTGAGGAATTCCCTGGTTTTAGGGTCAAGGTTGTCTTTTTTTAGCATATCCCGGTAGACTTTATTGATGGAAAGGCGCGGGATATATTCCTTATTTATAGTGATCTCCAGTTTATCGTCTTTTTCTTCGATTATGATATCAGGTACGATGCGCTGGGCCTCATCTAAAGAATAGTTACGGCCGGGTTTGGGGTTAAGTTTTGTTAACTTTTTTATCGAAGTTTCGATTCTTTCCAGCGGAACTTTTAGGGCCTTGGCTATGCGGGAGAAGTTCTTTTTCGCCACATCATCAAGGTGAGCGGTGATAATTTCCCTTAAAAGAGGGTCATTTTCATTAAAAAGGTCCATTTGGATAAGCAGGGATTCCGGTATATTCCTCGCGCCGACACCTGCGGGTTCGAATCTTTGTATCAATTTAAGGACACTTTCTATTTTCTCAGCCGGCAGGCTCATCGCGGCGGAAAGTTCTTCCACGGTTGAGCGCAGGTAGCCGTTATCATCAATATTGCCTATGATCTCGGCGCCTATTTTTAGTTCTTCATCAGTATTGGCGAACATGCCCAATTGCCTGAGCAAAATGTCATGCAAAGAGACTTTTTTGGTAAGTATTTCCGCGAAAGAAGTGTCTTTTTGGTCTATTTTGCCGCGGGGGGCTTCAGAAGAGAACCTGTCTATATCTTCCTGGGAAATAGGCAGGGGAGAGGCTGTTTGCTCTTGCTGTGTTTCTTCCAGGAAGGGGTTGCTGATGATTTCCTGCTCCACCAGCTGGCCAAGGTCAAGCAAATGCAGCGCGAGTATGTTAAGCGACTGCCTTAATTCCGGCGCCATGAGCCGGCGCATTTCCAATTTTTGTTTCATTTCCATAGTAATAAGTATAGCATAAAAAATACAAAATTTCGCCTTTTTGCAACTAATTGAAATTTATGCACTTGACAAATTAAAGTTTTTTGTTAGAATGCTATTATTGGGTATGCACCCATATTAAATATGGCGTTAAAAGCCGGTAAGTTTGATTAAGGTTAATAGTATTAGATTAGGACCGGTTATTAAAAAATTAAGTGCTCCCTTACTTAAACTTACTTTTACCTACTTACTTTAAATCATGCTTAGAGGCCGTCCTAAAAAGAAACGAATAATCAAACAGCAGCCCAGGATCAGCTTTTTTAGCCCCAGGGGCAAGCCTGGCAGGCCTGATGAGGTTTGTATAGGTATGGATGAGTTTGAGACAGTCAGGCTTTATGACTTCCTGGGGCAATCCCAGAAAGAAGCGGCCAAATCCATGAATATATCCCAACAGACTTTTAGCCGGATCCTGAAGCAGGCGCACAGAGCGTTAGCGGATGTGCTGATAAATGGGAAGATAATCAGGATCGCTAAACCCGCAAATCCAACAGAATAACCGTTAAACAGAGACAGAATTTCCTTATAAAACAGGTTAAAAAGACTAAATGCTAACTTCCTATAATATATCTTATGTTAACTTGAGCATATTGGATAAATGTAGGCTATATCTCTGCGCTGCAATAAGTTATGCACAATTGTGTTTATCCTGTGTATAAGTCGCGGCAGACTTACTTCGACTTACTTAGTTTTATTTAGCTTTTTCTCTCTTGACACTTATTGACAAAGCTTGAGGTGATTTGGATGGCTTTCCCTGTTATTGCATTTTGCGGGTAAGAATGGTTATCGCGGGATATATCGCGCCTTCGCCTAAGCGGTTGTTGATCGTATCCATCGCTTTTAGCAGGTCCTCTCTACGCCTTTGTTCCGCAAATAAAGGGGCATAGTTTGAAACGGATAAATTGCTGCAGCTTATCCCTAAAGCGCGGATCGCGGGCATCCTGGGGCCGGTTCCGGCCAAAATTTGGAGGCTTTTATGGTATATCTCAAAGCCGTCATTAGTGGCTTGATGATATGTTTTCTGGCAGCCGAAATTTCCGATTTCCGGTCCGTTTAACCACAGATGTACGGTGCCGGCCACAAGGTTATTTTGCCTTAAACGCTGGGCGACCATTTCCGCTAAAAGCCTTAACCAGCCTTTAATAAACCCGGGGGTTTTCGAAGCCCTTGGCAAGGTGTATGAATGGCCGATCGACTTGGGTTTGTCTTCTTCATCATAATTTTTCAGGGCTTCATCGGAATGCAGCGATACATACAAAGAAAGTCCGTTTTTACCGAAATATTTCTCTAAAAATGCGGGTGATTTCTGGTATAGGTCCAGGCAGGTTTTAATGCCTAAAAGGTACAGCGATTCGGCGGTTTTTTCGCCTACTCCGCGCAGTTTCTTGGCCGGTGTGCGGCCCAGGGTTTCTATGAGGTTTTCTTCGGTGATAATGGCTACGCCGTTTGGTTTGTTTAATTTGGAGGCTAATTTGGCCAGGAGAAAATTTTTGGCTATGCCTACGGATGCCGTTATATTAAAGGTGTCATGGATTTGTTTTCTTATTTTTTCCGCCAGGGCGCGCGGGTCAGGCGTACCGGTTATATCCATTTGGAATTCATCGATTGAGGCGTAGACAGTTTCAAAACCGTAACCTTTTAAAATTTCGAAGATCTGCTCAGAGGTCCAGATATATTTGCTTTGGTCAGCCGGCACGAATTCAAGGTCCGGGCATATTTTGAAGGCTTCCGCGGAAGGCATTCCGGAATCGATGCCGCGCGTTTTGGCTTCGTAACTCGCGGCGCAGACCACGGTGCGCATTTTATTGTCCCTTGATCCTACGATCAGAGGTTTTCCTTTGAGCCTGGGATTTATTGCCTGTTCAATGGACGCGAAAAAAGCGTCCATGTCGATGTGTAGTATCATATTATCTTATCAATACGCCAGCCTAAGGTTTTAGCGTTGAAAGATATCTGGTAGAGGTCTGAGCCGGTGCTTACCGAGAAATAATTTATGGTTTCCTGGCCGCGGCGTTCCTGCCAATTATAAGTAACGCGTTTGACCTTATATTTCTTGTTATTCCAGGTAAACAGGCGCGGGTAAATTTTGCCTTGTTTAAACCAGGCAAGGACTTCGATTATCTCAGCCAGCGGTTCCTGGCCGGCAGAATCGCTGTCTTCGGGAATATGCCTGTCCCAGCGGGCTTTTGGATTGAAACTTTTATTCATGGCGATTAATGTCAGGTATATTTTCTTACTATCGTGATGAGCTTTCCCATGACTGTAAAATCTTTATAGATAGGCTGGTAATCAGGATTAGCGGCTTCAAGGTATATGGTTTGTTCTTTGCGCCTGAGTCTTTTAAGGGTAACTTCGTTATTTTCCAGCAACGCGGCGATAATGTCGCCGTTATCGGCTGCCGGCTGTTTTTTGATCACGGCGATGTCGCCGTCCATAATACCGGCTTCGATCATGCTTTCGCCTTTTACTTTCAAGGCAAAAATGTCATCAAAGGTCAGCCTTCCCAGGAATAAATCATCGGTATCCACATAACCTTCGATATCCTCATAGGCAAAACTTGGCTTTCCCGCGGCAATAGTTGATATTATTGGGATCTTGTTGAAAGTGTTTTGCAGTAATTCTATGGCCCGGGATTTATTATTGGTGCGTTTTAAATATCCTTTTTTCTCAAGCGCGGCCAGATAATCCCGGACCGTGCCTGTGGAAGAAAATCCTGATTCCCGGGCAATTTCGCGGATAGTCGGCG
>JAQULD010000008.1 GCA_028719045.1 Candidatus Omnitrophota bacterium
AGGTCATTATAACCGGAAGGCGCATGCCGGCGATGTTAAAAACCACCTCGCTCATATAAAACAACCCTTGAGAGCTCGTTGCGGTATAAGCCCTTACCCCGGTAGCTACCGCGCCCAGCACTACGGACGCCGCGGAGTGTTCGGATTCCACATTAACAAACTGGGAACTCATTTTGCCGTTAGCCACAAATTGGGCAAGTTCTTCGACAATATGGGTCTGCGGGGTTATCGGATACGCGGAGATCACCCCGGGTTTACATAATCTAACTGCTTCTGCTACTGCCAGCGAACCTTCTAAGAATTCTTTCATTCCTTTTCTTCCTCTTTTATCATAAGTATGTCTTTTTTAGGACAGATCAACGCGCAATTTCCGCAACCTTTGCAATATGAGAAATCGCAGTGGTGTGTATTTTTAGCCTCGCCCTCGATGCATCCTTCAGGGCAGATCAAAACGCACATTTTACAGCCGATGCAGTTTTTCTGCAGGAACTTCGGCTTTAATTCAACGCGCCAGGAGCCCGTTTTGTTGTTCTTGCTGGAACCCGGCTTTACCACTAATGGACCGAACATTTCTACCTCTTATTTTATATTTTTAATAAACTCCGCGCCCTGCTTAATGGCGGCGATATTGCCCTCCAGGGCCTTTCCGGAAAACCTTTGTTTTACCGCTTCGATCAGGGTTTCCACTTCGATTTCCCCCGTGGCGGCGGCATACGCGCCTAATAAAGCGGTATTGCCCAAAGGCCGGCCTATAGTTTTTAACGCTATCTCGCTTGCGGGGACTACGAAAACCTTCTGGGTAGCCTTTACCTTGGGTATTTCCAGGTCATCCTGCTTGCCGTTTATTATAGCAATGCCTTTCTCATTTAATCCTGAAAAACAGTTGAAACCGCGCATAAGGGTCGAATCCACAATAATAACATAATCCGGCTGGTATATCTGGCTTCGCAGGCGCACGGGTTTTGAGTCCACGCGCACAAAGGCGTTCATCGGCGCACCCATCCTTGCCGCCCCGAAATTGGGGAAGGCGTAAGGGTACATGCCTTTTAAGAAATATGCGTATCCCAGCAGAGCCGCTGTGGTTATCGCACCTTGCCCAGCGCGGGCATGAATGCGTATCTCTTTCATCTTATATTGCTCCTTCTTTGATTAAGCAAAACGCAATTATCATATAACTTCTTATCTTGTTTGTCAAATATTTTATTTTAAGGATATGCTTTTTAGGTGACCCCGGGGAGATTCATACCGGTGACCTCTTTCATTTTATCCGCGGCAACAGTCTGCGACTTCTTTATCGCCTTAAACAGGCTGTCTTTTATCGCCTGTTCAAGCGAAAGGCTTTCCATTGTTTTAAGGTCGCCGTTTATCTTGACGTCCTTTATTTCCTGCGACCCATTCATGGTTATTTTTACCAGGCCGTTGGAGCTTTCAGCTTCGAAAACGGTATTTTCCAACTGCCGCTTTATATCCTGCATCTTCCTCTGCATATCCATCAAGGCTTTCATTTTGTCGAACATTCCTATTCCTTTCTTTGTTAAACCTTTTCCCTCTTCACTTCGCCTTTAGGGCCGATTTCCGCTATTTCTTCCATTTTTACTTTGAATATGGCGAATCTTTCGGGAATTGACACCTCAAAGCTCTGGTGGGATTTTTCCTTGTGCACTCCTTCAATGATCCTTTTGACGGAAAGGCTTATTTCCTTTTCCCTTAATTCGTTCAGTAACTTTTCGTAAGCCGCCCCCTTATCCACTATTTCCACAGGCCCGTTTATCTGGTAGCCGCTCAACGTCTCCGTGTCCACGAAAGACAAGGACACTCTGGGGTTGGCTTTAAGGTTCTCCCAGGTCCGGCTTAAACTGTAATCCACCAAATAAATGAAATTGTTCTCGATCTTTAACACGAACTTCGGGGCGGCGTTAGGCCTGCCGTTAAAATCCGAAGTGGCGACGCTGATGAACTCCCTATCCTTAAGAAATTCCTGTATTTTCTTGCTTAGCATTGTTTTTCCCCGGTTAAGGACCTGGTTTTACGGCAATTCGCCCTACACTGTTTGTAGTGCATAAAAACCGCAAGGATTATGATAAAATAAAAAATGTATTCGACAGGCCCGATAGTCTCAAATATCTTTTCATTAGACAACCATTCCCAGAACCATAGGGCGGCGAAGATACCGGTCAAAAGTTTAAAATGCATAACCTTCGTCATATCCGCCGAAGGATAAGCGCTTGCTAAATCGAAAAACGATTTTCCTAAAACGATATTGATAAGGCCGAAACACATAAGATTGAGCATATGCAGTTCGAAAGACGGGTTAAACCGCGCGCCGGCTGTATATTTAGGCGCCAGATACGAAAGCACAAAACAGATCAGCCCCTGCACCAGCAATATGCCGCCTATGATCTTAAACACCGCTTTCGTCTTCATAATGCTTAAAATTATTTAATTCCCTTTTATTATATTATCCCGCAGTATATTCTTGCCGAATACGGAATCAAAATCATACACATCCTTGAAATCATCTATGGAATCTTTTTCGGTCTTTGAGAATATACGGTTGTCCACCATGTTAAAAACGATATTGCCGAAATCTTCGGTTTTGAAGATCCCCCAGTGTTTTAAAACGGTTTTGGACATAACGCCGTATTTCTCTATGATCAGCTCACGGATGCCCTCCAGAAGTTCTTTGCCGGTCAGGTGAGTTTCTTTTTTCAGTTTCTTCTGGGTAAAATACAGCGCCTGCAGGACAAATTCATAAGCATCCGGCTTATAACGGCTGTCTTTTCCGCAGATATCCTCAACCGCTTTGTAGAAATTTCTTTTCTCTTCCATCCTCTATTGCCTCTTGGAAAGCTTCGCCTTTAGTTCGCTGGTCAATTTTACAAGCGCCGCGCTTACCTCCACAGGATATTCGTATTTGGAATGTATATCGCTTAAAGGTTTTGCGAACCCGCGCAGCTGGGTCCTGGAATATTCCCGGATTTTATCAAGAGAAGGCTGACCGTGGACTATTTCTCCCGCTTCGATTACTTTTTGCAGCAGGGCCTTCCCTTTTATTTTTTCCTTCTCCAGCGCCAAAACATCTTTTAAGTACACGCCCCGTTTGTCCTTTAACCTGAAAACCTGTTTTCTGCCGGGATAGGTAACCTTACCGTGGCTTAGTTTCATCGTGGGCAGAAAATCGCCTGTCTTGCCGGTAACTTCGCTTAACTTATAGATCACATCGAGGTAAGGAGCATCGGCGCTTGTCCCCATATTTGTTCCCACCCCAAAATTATCCACAGGCGCTTTAAGGCTCACTAATTTATTTATCTTGAGTTCATCGAGGTTACCGCTCGCGAAGATCTTTACGGAATTTAAACCCGCCTCATCCAGGGCTTTTCTGGCCAGGCGCGAAAGCGCATCGATATCCCCGCTGTCCAGCCTTATACCCTGCAGGCTGTGGCCTCTTTTCTTAAGTTCAAGCGCTACTTTAACGGCATTTTGTATCCCCTTAGGCGTACTATACGTATCCACAAGCAGGATACTCCTATCGGGGAATACACTGCAGTAAGCTTTAAAACTTTCCTTCTCATTCTCAAAAGACATCACAAACGAATGCGCCATAGTGCCCGCCACGGGTATTTTATATAATTTTCCCGCCAGCACATTGGATGTGCCGCAAAAACCCGCTATATAAGAAGAACGCGCCACTTTTATACCGGCATCCATGCCGTGTGTCCTTCTTAAGGAAAAATCGTAAAGCCCTTTCCCTCCAGAAGCGGCTACTACACGGGAAGCTTTACTCGCGATCATCGTCTGTAAATTCACCGTGTTAAGCAGGAAACTTTCGATTAACTGCGCTTCAATCACAGAAGCGGTCACCCTGATAACCGGCTCACCGGGAAAAAACACCTCCCCTTCAGCCATGGCCCAGACGTCGCCTTTGAACTTAAAAGCCGACAAATATTCCAGGAAATCACCGGAAAATATTTTAAGGCTTTCCAGATACTCCAAATCCTGCGCCTGGAATTTCAAGCCACTGATATAAGCCAGTATATCCTGCAACCCGCAAAAAACCATATACGCGCGCGATTCAGGGAGCTGCCTTACGAACAGGTCAAAAGTCGCCCGCGTATCCTTTTTATACCGCAGAAAACATTCGGACATGGTAAACTCATACAAGTCGGTCAACAGCGCGGTATTTTCAGGCATATATTATTTCGCAATCATTTTTCCGTATTCGTTGGGGAAAGTATGGCCTTTAAAGGCAATGATGCCTTTGCTGTTTATAAGCACGTAAGTAGGCACGCCCAGGACATCAAAGGATTTTGCGGCAACGGTATCTTCGTCCAAATAAACCCTGAGATTGATTTTACGGCTATTCACGAAATTCCGGACCTTAGCGGCGTTTTCTCCGACGTTCGTAGGCAGGATACTGACCCCGTCCTTAGCCAGCTGGGCGGCCTTTTCATTAAGCACCGACATTTCCTGCCTGCAATACGGGCACCAGGTGGTCCAGAAAAACAGTAAAACCGGCTTATTTTGAAAATCCGAAAGGCTTACTTTGTTATCCTTTAAGTCCACGACGGTAAAATCAGGCGCCGCCACATCCTGTTTGCTTTGGACAGTTTCCATGCCAAAGATAAAATTCTGCGCCAGCAATAACGGTAAAACCATCAAAAATACTTTCTTAATCACATTAACCTCCCGGCTTCGAAAATAAAGTATTCGCCAATGGCAATCAGGATAAACCCGTTGAGCCTTTTTATACGAGCCATCCACAGTTCGGATTTAGCCAGATTAAAGAACATCCCGCCAAAAGTTCCTACCAAGATTAATAAAAAACCCATCCCGTAAGCAAAAACAAAAAGCAGCGTCGCCCCGTAAAGTATATTCTGTTTCTTGGCTACTATAAGAAGTATCGTGCCTAATGCCGGAGCGGTACAGGGTCCCGCGATCAGGCCTGAAGCCATCCCCAGGAGTAACGCGGCAAAGTAGCTTCCGGTCTTGTGGATCTTATTCTGCAGGCGGACACCCATAAAATTAAAATTCCATGTATCGAATAAAGATAATCCGGAGATTATACAGGCATTGCCGACGACAAGCGATGATACAGGGCTTGCCGCGACCTGTCCGAATAATTTTCCCGTTAAAGAGGCGATAAGCCCGAGCGCAGAATAAATGATCGCCATCCCCAGGACATAAACAAGGCTATGGAGTAATCCGCGCAGATGGGAATTTCCCTTTTTTAACCCCAGAAAACTTAGCGTCACCGGGACAAGCGGATACACGCACGGAGAGAAACTTACCGCGATCCCGCCCAGAAATGCTGCGAGGTAACCTATGGACTCACCTTGTGGCATCATTTATCCAACCTAAGTATTCTTTGTTTCCGGAGATCACCGGCAAAGCGATTATCTCGGGGACCGTGTAGCTGTGCAGCGATTTTATTTTTTTTATGAGCCTCTTTACCAAAGCCTTACGCGTCTTAATAACAAGCAGAAGCTCCCGGGACTTTACGACTTTGCCTTCCCACCAATAGACCGATTCTATTCTGTCGGAAATGTTGACGCAGGCCGCGAGTTTTTCTTTTATTAAAGCTAAAGCTATCCTGTCCGCTTCTTTTTTGGAAGAAACAGTCACGAGAATTACTGAATGCATATGATAATCATACCACGAATTGACATGGGGTTCAAGATATCAGCATGGCCACCGACATCATCCTGCCGCTGGAATCTTTTTCTTTCCTGTACGAATAGAATTCATCATTATTGCAAGCCGTGCAAACCATGCTGTCAAAAATATTTTCCTCTTTTATCCCGCTTGCCAAAAGCGTATTCTTATTCGCTTTAGCCAGATCGAGGTAAAGCCGGCCTTCCCTTTCGATAACATATTCAGGGAAAAAATCCCTGATTTCCTTTCCGACTTCGTAACAGCAGCTTCTTATCGCGGGGCTTAACATCGCGTGTAAGTGGCGCGGGTCCACGCTAAACCTTTCTTGCATCGCGCCCACGGTTTTAGCGGCTATATTTTGTTTTGTGCCCCGCCAGCCCGCGTGCACGAGGCCCAGCGCCCTCTTTACCGGGTCAAACAAAAATACCACAAGGCAGTCCGCGCTGAATATTGAAAGAGGCAGCCCGGGATGATCGGTTATCAGCGCGTCCGTGTCCTCTATGGCGGTATCATAGACAAGGGCGCCTTTCCCGGAATCAAAAGGGGTCACATATCTGATTTTATCTGAATGGACTTGTTTGGCGCAGACAAGAGCGCGGTAATCGATACCTAATTCACTTAAGAAAACGCGGCGGTTCTTTACTGAATCCTGGGCGGGCCCATAACATAAAGACATGTTGCCGTGGCTTTTGCGGCTTGAGCCAAAAACAATTCCCCGGGATAAAACCTCAGTTTTTACGTCCATCTTGTATTTCCACCAGTTTGTCCCTTGACTTATCGCCTTTTAAGATATTAACCTGGTATTTTTTTACTCCCAGGTATTCAGCCAGCAGTTCAATCAGTTGTTTATTCGCCAGCCCCTCATAAGCAGGCTTGGTCAGGTAAACCTTAAGGGCCCCCTCTTCTTTTTTAACCAGGTTCCTGCTTGCCTTAGGGACAACGCGGATCTTAATGATCATTTTTTAGAAGCGAACTTATAGGCGTCAACTATGCTATATATGCCAACCGCGCAAATCACGATTAAACCGATAAAGAATAATCCGCAGCCGGCTAACAGGATTTTAAAAGATGCGATCCTGCCCAGGAACCAGCCTCCGATAACGATACTTCCGGCCAGGAAAACAAGCAAGCTTAAAGCTGAAAAAAATATTATAACCAGCCCTTTTTTGATCTGGCCGTTATAAAGCTGGCCCAGGCCGTTAAAAACAAAAGACAGGACTGCCGCTGTCCCGGGATGAAGGGTGGTATTCGGGCCGGCCATGTTAATTCTCCTTGCCGTTAGATTCTATCTGGGAAGACTGCGCTGTTTGCGTAAGCCGGTCGCTTAGCTTTCCTAATTTCGTCCTCGCGTCGTTATATTTGGTCGCGGCGTTTCCGAGATGGCCGCCGACAAGTTCGAAGTCGTCCTGGAATTTTTTGAATTCAATCTGGAGCCTGGACAATTCCGCGAAGATCTTCTGTATATTTTTCTGTATATTTACCCCTCTTAAGCCGTGAAGTATGGCCTGCAGGTAAGCATAGAAAGTATTCGGCGAAACGAATATCACTTTTTTTAGTTTCGCGTAAGAACACAGCTCTTCGTCTTTAGCTATCTGGTAATACACGGCCTCGGCAGGTATGTACATGAGGGAAAAATCAAAAGTCCCTTCGTCAGGCAGTATGTATTTGGAGGATACCTCATCCACGCGTTTTTTGACATCGCGGATAAAAACCCGGTAGATAGATTTTCTCTCTTCTTCGGCGACTGCCTCCGAGAATTTTTTGAAATTCTCCAGGGGGAACTTGGCATCGATAGAGATCAGGTTCTGTCCGATGACGATTACCGCGTCAGCGATATCTCCGCTCTTGAAACGATGCTGGAGCCTTATGTTTTCTTTAGGTAAGATGTCCTCTAATAGCCTGGTAAGGAGCGTTTCGCCCACTTCTCCCCTGAATTTGGGGGCGCGTAAAAGTTCCTGGAGGCTGGCGATATCCTTGCTTATCTCGTAGATCTGCTTATGCGTTTCTTCCAGCCTCCCCAGGCTTTTCTGCACATCCCCGAAAACCTTTGTAGCCGAATCAAGCCTTTCGCCTACTGTTTTATGTGTTTCCTGCAGGGCCTGTGAAGTCTCTTTCAGGCGCTCGTTTACCTGGCCTGTCAGTGAACTAAGCTGGGAGTTGACCTGGCTGGATATTTTCAGTACCAGGACTATTACAACCGAAATACCCGCCGCGAATATCGCAAGAATAATCCAAATCATATTTTAATTATACCACTATTTTCTAAAGAAGATAATCCTCTTTTATCCTTTGGACGCTCCTGAAAATGTTGGTTTTCACGTCAGGGCAGACTTTTTCCAGATCCCGGATGATTTCGCCCATTTTCGCGCGGTTTGAAATAACCGACTGCGGGCAGATACAGCTCTGCTGAAGGAGCTTTTCCTCTTTAGCGAACCGTTTTATCATGGATTCTTCCACATAAGCAAGAGGCCTTATAAGAGTGATCTTGCCTTTGAATAGCTCTTGTTTGGCAGCCATGGCGGAAATCTCACCCTGAAAAAACAGGTTCAATAAAATAGTCTCGATTATATCGTCTTTGTGGTGGCCTAAAGCGACCTTTTTGCAGCCGAATTTTGCCGCGACTTCAAACAGCGCTTTTCTCCTGTTCCAGGAACAAAAAAAACAATTAATATCTTCGGGTTTTATTTTCTTCAAAGAGTTGTCTTTACGGATATGGTATTTTACCCCGAGCTTCCTGAAATATTTTTCAAGCGGCTTTGCGCAGGATTTAGGGTACCCTGAATCGATATGCACCGCCAACAGGTCGTATTTAACGGGGACAAAACTTTTTCTGTCGTTTAAAACGCGCAGCAAAGTCAAACTGTCCTTGCCGCCGGATACCGCGACGGCGATCTTATCCCCGTCGCTTATCATCTTATAATCCGTGAGCGCCTTGCCTACGCGCTTTGAGATATAGAATTCCGTTCCCTGTAATACCGCCATTTATGCCTCTTTATAATTTAGCTGTTGTAATCATCTTATTTGGATTTTCGATAAAATATCCCTTAACGGAAGATGGCGAGGCTGGCGATCTTGTTTGCCAAGATGACTATATCTCTTGCCCAGAAAATGGAAAGGAAAGCGGCGACAGACAGGAAAGGTCCGTAAGGCATGGTGTGGTCTTTCTTCGAAACAAGATTTATCAAGCCGAAAATTATCCCCAGGAAAGGCGCGAGGAAAAATACAAAAAGCGCTTTTTTCCAGCCTAGAAATGCCCCTATCATGGCCAGAAGCTTCACATCCCCCCCGCCCATTGACTCGGTCTCGCCCTGGATAGGAGGTTTCTTAAAAACCTTAAAATAGAAGAAATCAAACAGGATGCCGGTCAAATAGATAACCCCGCCTCCAACAATAATCCCCAGGAAGGAATTTAACGCCGGAGGAGGATTCAAGAAAGGATGGGCGAAAGAAAAATGCCCGTAATAAAAAATATTATAAACGAGGCTAAGGACAAAGCCCGTGATTAAGCCTCCTACCGATATTTCATCCGGGATGATGCGGTGCTTGATATCCACAAAAGTAGACACCACCAAGCCGCAGCCGAAAATAACATAAAAGAGGAACCAGAAGCTCAAACCGAAATAATTATAAAACCAGAGGAACATAAGCGCGGTGAGCAATTCCACTAAAAGATACCGAGGAGAGATCTTTTGTTTGCAGGAACGGCATTTCCCCCCTAAAAGTATGTAACTTAAGAAAGGCACATTATCAAACCAGGGGATAGTTTTCTTGCAGTTCGGGCAGAAAGAACGGGGGACGACCACGGACTGGCCAAGCGGCATCCGGTAAATGCAGACGTTTAAAAAACTGCCTACGATCGCGCCAAAAATAAAAATAAAAACATTTTCGATCATCATTTCCTGCCAATGGCGTCAACAAGCGCCCTGCGCATCACGTCAACAGGCGCTTTTTGTCCGGTCCAGAACTCAAAAGACAATATTCCCTGGTTAAGGAGCATGCCCAAACCGTTGGTGCAGCGCAAACCCTTGACCCTGGCAGCCTTAAGTAATTTAGTTTCTTCGGGATTATAGATCAGGTCATAAACAAAAGTATTGTGGCTAAGCCTGTTAGGATTTATTAACAAAGGGTCCTCTTCCTTCATGCCTACGTGAGTGGCGTTGATGAGTAAATCCGGATTCGCGGTAAGCAGGTCATCCACGGAATAAGCTGTTTCTATTTCGAACGCTTCGAAATTCACCATTAATTGCTTCGCCAGCCCTTCGACCTTATCTTTATTGATATCATAGACGATGATTTTAGCCACGCCTTCGGTCGCCAGATACTGGGCCACCGCTCTTCCTGCGCCACCCGCACCCAGTAAAGACACGGTCTTCCCATAAAGCGGCTGCCTGTAAACATCCATCAGGTGGTTCAGGAACCCGAGGCCGTCGGTATTATGCCCCGTCAACACGGAATTCTCTATTTTGACGGTATTAACAGCTCCGACCAGCTTTGCCTCTTCGGTAAGTTTATCAACGTATTTAATGATGGATTCTTTATGCGGGATGGTCACGTTAAAACCCAGAAGCTTTTCCTTCTGGATAGACCCCATAAACCCCGCCAGCTCTTCAGGCTTTTTCTCAAAAAGTTTATACTTGGCGTTTATCTTCGTCGCCTGAAAAGCGGCGTTATGCATCGCAGGAGAGAAACTATGCTGTACCGGATAGCCTACTAAACCGTATGTGCCAGCGCTTGCGAACCACATTGGTTTTCCACCTTGTTTATCGCGTCCAGATACGCCCTTACCGCCGCCTCAATTATATCGGTGCTTGAGCCGCGGCCGGTTACGGTCGCTCCTTTAGCATTTAATTTAAGGCTTGCCTGCCCCATGGCATCTTGGCCTGACGTAACAGCTTCCAGGCGAAAATCCACTAATTTCGCCTTTATATTTGTAATCTTGTCGATGGCTTTAAAACACGCGTCAACCGGGCCGTCTCCCGAAGAAATACCGGTAAAGATTTTCCCCTTCTTCTTAAGATTGATACAAGCCTTCGGGGAAACACGGGAACCTGAATTCACTTCGAAACTTCCCAATTGCCAAACAGGCCCGGCGAAGCTTATCTGGTCTTCTACGAGTGTCCTTAGATCGTCTACGAAGATATCCTTTTTCTTATCCGCCAATTCCTTAAAACGCCCGAACGCCTTATTCAATTGTTCTTCGCTCAGGTTAAATCCCAGCGATTTCAGGCGCTCGTTAAAAGCGTGGCGGCCGGAATGTTTTCCCAACACGAGGCCTTCCCCATGGAAACCCACATCCTCCGGCTTTATGATCTCATAGGTGGAACGCTCTTTAAGGACCCCGTCCTGGTGTATGCCGGATTCGTGCCTGAAGGCGTTACCGCCCACAATGGCCTTATTTGGGGCAACGACAAAACCGGTGAGTTTGCTCACCAGCCTTGAAATATTGTAGATCCTCTTTTTATCAATATCGGTCTTCAGGTTCCTGTAAATATCTTTCCTGGTCTCGATGGACATGACGATTTCTTCGAGGGAAGCGTTTCCCGCCCGCTCGCCTATGCCGTTAACAGTGCACTCCACCTGCCTTGCGCCGTTCTTGACAGCCGCGAGAGAATTCGCGACCGCTAAACCCAGGTCATTATGGCAATGTACGGAGATCACCGCTTTATCTATGTTCGGAACGTTTTCCTTTATGGCCCTGATAACGCTTCCGTATTCTTCCGGCTCAGTGTAGCCCACGGTATCCGGGATATTTACGGTAGTCGCTCCCGCGGAGATAACCGCCTCCACGACCCTGAACAAAAATTCCCGTTCTGTGCGTGAAGCGTCTTCCGGAGAGAATTCAACATCCCTGCAGTATTTTTTCGCGTATTTTACGGACTCGACCGCCAGGCGCAATATCTCATCCTCGGCTTTTTTCAGCTTGTATTTCATGTGGACCTTCGAGGTGGCAAGGAAAACATGTATGCGGGAAGCCTTCGCCGGCTTAAGAGCCGCGGCAGCTGCGTCGATATCTTTCTTTACCGCCCGCGCCAGGCCGCAGATAACCGGCCCCTTGACAGCCTTAGCCACCGCCTTAACCGCTTCGAAATCGCCTTTTGAAGAAATAGGGAACCCCGCCTCAATGACATCCACGCCTAATTGCGCCAATGCCCGCGCGACTTCCAGCTTCTCCTTGTGGTTAAGGCTTGCGCCCGGAGCCTGTTCCCCGTCCCTTAATGTCGTATCGAATATAATTATTTTTTCATCCATGGCATCATTTCTCTCAACTGCTTGCCTACTTTCTCTATCTGGTGCTCATCGCCTTCTTTTAACATCCTGTTGAAGTTAGGGCGCCCTTCCTCGTTTTCTTTGATCCATTCTTTTGCGAATTTTCCTTTTTGGATCTCTTTCAGGATCTTCTGCATTTCTTTTCTGGTCTTCTCGGTGATAATCCTCTTGCCTCTGCTTAGATCACCGTAACAGGCGGTATTGGAAACCCTGCGCCTCATTCCCGAAATACCGAACTCCTGGATTAAATCCGTTATCAATTTCAATTCATGCAAAACCTCAAAGTAGGCGATTTCAGGCTGATAGCCGGCGGCAACCAAAGTATCAAACCCGGCTTTTATAAGTTCAGAAACTCCGCCGCATAACACCGCCTGTTCGCCGAACAGATCGGTTTCTGTTTCCTCTTTAAAAGTCGTCTCAATCACTCCCGCTTTTGTCGCTCCCAGCCCCTTGGCGTAAGCCAACGCGATTTTCAAGGCATTACCGGTGGCATCCTGAAAAACAGCGGCTAAACAAGGGACGCCTTTGCCCTCTTCATACATTCTTCTTACCAAAGCGCCCGGGCCTTTGGGTGCTACCATGAAGACGTCCACGCTTTTCGGAGGCTTGATTTGTTTGAAATGGATATTGAAGCCGTGTGAAAAACAAAGCGCTTTGCCTTTTTTCAGATTCGGCTTAATAGCATCATTATAAACTTTCGCCTGCACGTGGTCCTGGGTAAGTATCTGGATAATATCGGCTTTGCTCGCAGCTTCAGCCGCCGAAACGGGAACGAAGCCGTCTTTTTTCGCCTGTTCGTAATTAGGCGTGCCTTCCATTTCGGAAACTATCACCTTGCATCCGGAATCACGCAGGCACAACGCCTGTCCGCGCCCCTGTATGCCGTAACCGATAATGGCAATGGTCTTGTCTTTTATCAAATTCAGATCCGCGTCATTCTCGTAATACACTTTAATCATTTTGTTGCCTCCGGGTTTAATAGGTAATCGCTAATTTACCTGTCCTTATTAATTCCTTAACTCCAAATTTCGCGAGCGATTCCAAAAGCAGCTTGATCTGCGGCTGCTCTCCGACCGCTTCGACAATAGCGATATTGTTTTTATATTGGATGATCTTGCCCATGCATTTATTCAGCATGCCTTCAAGCTTAGCTCTGTCCTTGGCGGGACAATTCACTTTAGCCAGGATTAACTCGCGCTCCACATGTTCTTTTTTGGTAAAATCCGTAATGGTAATAACATCCACCAGTTTATTCAACTGTTTTTTTACCTGCTCGAGTATTTTTTCGTCCTTAGCCTCGACCACTATGGTCATATAAGAAACAGCCGGATCGAGCGTTTCGCTCACCGCCAAAGACGCGATGTTGTAACCGCGGGCGCTGAATAAACCGGCTACGCGGGCAAGCACCCCGAATTTATTCTCTACCAATACCGAAATTGTGTGCCTCATTACGCCAATCCTTCCAGCATCTTGTTGATCGCTTCACCGGCGGGGACCATGGGAAAAACGTTTTCCTCGGGCTCCACGACGAAATCAATAAACACCGTATTATCTATAGCGATAGCTTTTTCGATAGCTTTTTTCACTTCTTCTTTTTTGGTTACGCGGATCCCCACTGCGCCGTAACTTTCCGCTAATTTCACGAAATCAGGCGAAGTGATGCAGACCTGGGAATAGCGCCTTTTATAAAACAGCTCCTGCCACTGGCGCACCATGCCTAAATATCCGTTGTTAAGGATCGCGACTTTGACATTTATTTTATTGCACACACAGGTGGCTAATTCCTGGATATTCATCTGTATTGAGCCATCTCCGGCGATATCGATCACTGTTTTATCCGGGCAGCCCATTTTAGCGCCCATCGCCGCGGGAAACCCGAACCCCATAGTCCCAAGCCCTCCCGAAGAAATAAATGGGCGCGGATAATTATACTGATACCACTGTGCCGCCCACATCTGGTTCTGGCCTACCTCGGTGGTAATAACAGCGTCGCCTTTAGTAACTTCATATATCTGCTCCACCACATACTGGGGCTTAAGTTTTCCGTCTTGTTTGTATTTTAACGGGCATTTTTTCTTCAAAGTGTCAATGGCTTTAAGCCATTCCCCGGTATCAGGGGATTTTTTAAGCTGCTCGAGTAATTCGCCGATTATATTTTTGGCGTCCCCCACTATCGGGACATCCACTCTTATATTTTTACTGATAGAAGAAGGATCTATATCGATATGGATGATCTTGGCGTAAGGAGCGAAAGTATCGGTCCTGCCGGTTACGCGGTCGTCAAAACGGGCGCCGACAGCAATGATCAAATCCGAATCCATTACCGCGTGATTCGCGTAAGCCGTGCCGTGCATGCCGAGCATTCCCAGCGATAATTTATGGGCGGCGGGAAATCCTCCGATGCCCATAAGGGTCCAGGTAACCGGAGCCTGGATCTTTTCCGCCAGTTCTCTCAAAGCCGCATGAGCGCCGCTGGTAATGATCCCGCCGCCGGCATAAATAAGCGGCTTTTTAGCCTGAGAGATCAATTTGGCCGCTTTCTTGATCTGTCCGGGATGTCCGAAATAAGTGGGCTTGTAGCTGCGCATCTTTACCTCTTCGGGCCAGATGAATTCCGTATCCTGCATCTGGATATCGGAAGGTATGTCGATAACCACGGGCCCGGGCCTGCCGGTAGAGGCGATATAAAAGGCCTCGCGCACAATACGGGCAAGGTCTTTCACATCCTTAACCAAATAATTATGTTTAGTGATAGGCCTGGTAATGCCGGTAACATCCGCTTCCTGAAAAGCGTCGTTGCCGATAAGAAACGATTTTACCTGCCCGGTGATCGCCACCATAGGAATAGAATCCATATAGGCATTGGCAATGCCGGTAGTGAGGTTTGTCGCCCCGGGCCCGGAAGTAGCGAGGCAAACGCCTACCTTTCCGGTTGCCCTGGCATACCCATCCGCGGCATGCGCTGCGCCCTGCTCATGGCGCGTCAGGATGAATTTCACATTAGCGTCATAGAGCTTGTCAAAAATAGGCAGCACCTGGCCGCCGGGATATCCGAAAATAACCTCAACGCCTTCGCGTTTTAAACATTCTATTAAAATCTGCGCGCCTGTCATATCAGCTTAATATTGCTCCCTTATCCGCCGAGCTTACCAGCTTGGAATAACGGGAGAGATATCCTGTTTTTATCTTGGGAGGGATCGGTTTCCAGGATTTAAACCTTTTCGCGATCTCCGCTTTGGTCAATTTAACTTCTATTTTTCTATTTGGTATATCGATACTTATTATATCACCATCTTTTAAAATAGCAATCGGGCCGCCGCTTGCCGCTTCGGGTGAAACATGGCCGATACAAGGCCCTTTTGTCCCGCCAGAAAACCTGCCGTCCGTGATCAAGGCCACGGAATCCTCTAAGCCCATGCCCACGATAGCTGAGGTCGGAGCAAGCATCTCGCGCATTCCCGGACCGCCGCTCGGGCCTTCATAACGGATGACTATTACATCCCCGCCTTTTATCTTTTTGTTTAAAATAGCCTGCATGGCTTCTTCTTCGCGGTTAAATACCTTTGCCCGGCCTTCGAATTTCATCATCTTCTGGTTTACCGCCGACTGCTTGACCACGCAGCCTCCGGGCGCGAGGTTCCCGGACAAAACGGCGAGGCCTCCCTGGGCATGATATGCCCGGTTAAACGGCCTGATCACATCTTCGTCGAAGATCTCCGCTTCATCGGCGATTTCGAATATTTTTTTACCGCTTAAAGTCATGGTATTGCTTAATTTTTCTTTCAAACGTTTAAGGACCGCGGGGATCCCTCCGGCATATTCCAGGTCTTCCATAAAATGCGGCCCGGCCGGCTCAAGGTTTGTAATATGGGACACGCTTTTACTGATCTTGTCAAAATTATCCAAGTCCAGTGTTATCCCGGCTTCATGTGAGATCGCCATAAGGTGCAGGACAGTATTGCTTGAACCTCCTAAAGCCACATCCACGGTAATCGCGTTATTTAAAGAATCTTTGTTTATGATATCCAATGGTTTTATGTCTTTTCTCACCAATTCCACGATACGCTCGCCGCTTGCCTGGGCGATCCTGCGTTTTTTCGCGGAGATCGCCAGCGCTGTCCCGCAGCCGGGTAAAGACATGCCTAAAGTTTCGGTAATACAGGCCATGGTATTGGCCGTATACAGCCATTGGCAGGAACCTGCCCCGGGACACGCCTCCATCTCAAGGCAAACTAAATCCTCAGGGGAAATCTCGCCCTTTTTAGCCTTAGCCACAGCTTCATAAGTGTCATGTACGAACGCGAGTTTTTTCTGACGGAAACGCCCCGAGATCATGGGCCCTGCGGTAACGATAATCGCCGGGATATTAAGCCGTGCTACACCCATAAGCATGCCGGGAGTGATCTTATCGCAATTGGTAAGGCAGATTATCCCGTCAAGGCTATGCGCGTTACAGACTGTTTCGATGGTATCCGCGACAATCTCCCTTAACGCCAGGGGATAACACATCCCCAAATGGCCCATGGCGAGCCCGTCGCAAATACCCGGAATGCCAAAAAAGAAAGGAACGCCCCCGCCGTAGCAGACCCCGCGTTCAATAAAACGCTCGAGGTCCCTCATTCCGACGTGTCCGGGTATTAAATCGGTAAAAGAACTGGCAACGCCGATGAACGGCCTGTCCAGATCTTTCCTGCCTAATCCTGTCGCGTGCAAAAGAGCCCGATGCGGGATCCTTTCCAACCCTTTTTTGATATTATCTGAACGCATATTAATCCGCTCCTTCTCCGTCATGCACTACTTCCGGCCCGGCTTTACGTTTGCGTACGATCACCCTCTTAAGCGGCACGAATTTATCTATTAGAGATTTGTTATTCACCGCGTTTAGCTGTTTGAACAAAAATTCGAATTTCGCTTCTATTTCAGCGGCGATGGCGTCCCTTGTTTCCCGGGTAAGGCCCATTATTTCTTTCTTGAACGGCCCAAGCGCCTTTTTACGGCTGGTATAAAAGAACTGCTCGTCGGTCTGGCCTTCTTTTCTTTCCGAAACCGCGTTTACCTTAAGCCATTCGTAAATCTTATTTTTTAACTCCACGGGAAAATGTTTGCTGTCATATATCATATTCTGGAATTCAGTCGCCAGATGCACTTCCGCGGTCTCGCATTCCGCGAATTTATGAAAAGCCTCGGAAGGCAAAGTGGAAGCCCCGTGCTGCACGGCTCCCCCCAAACCGAATTCTTTTCTGGCCAATTCAGAAAGGGTCCTTAAAGTTTCAAAATCAAGTTTTACCTGGGCTATAGTGCCGTCAGGCAGCACCACGCCTCCGTGCGAGGTGCCGGTCTGCACCGAAATCTTGCTTATGCCGACCAAGCCTTTGCGTAATCTTTCCCTGTAACCTTCCATAAAGCAGCGCAGGTCTTCGGGCGTGGAATTCTGATGGCCGACTTCCCCGATCTCGCCCCCTACGGAAACAGTAATTCCTTTAGGTTCGATACGGCGGATAAACTGGGTAAGTTTGGCGCATACCTCAAAATTAGCAAACTGCTGTTTTTTTACTTCCGGCTTGGACAAATCCACCAGGGTGGAAGAATCGATATCGATATTATAGAAACCCGCCGCCACCGCGTCTTCGATCAGGGCCTGAAGGGTGTCTATTTCTTTCTGCGGGTCCTCTTTGTATTTTTTGGCGTTAGCCTGGGTATGGTCTGCCTGTATAAACACCGGACCGCTGTAACCTTCTTTTATCGCCGCGGCCAGTATGACGCTTGCGTATTCCACCGGCGGCTGAGCGGTATAGCCCATCTCGGATTTTGCGATCTCAAAAATGAACGCACCGGAATTATTCCTTTTGGCCACCCTGAACATTGCCCTGGCCAGGTCGTAAGTCATGCTTCTTAAATTAAAAGCCGGGACTGTAAAACCCTTGAATTCATTCCTTCCCCTCGCCATGTAAAATTCATGGATACTGGAAGGATAAATACCCTTTTTATAGGCGATATCGTGTATTTTCTTGGCTAATTTTTTCTTAGCCTCCATATCGTCGTTATTGATCAGGTCCATTACTAACTTATCGATATCCACAGGTCTTCTTCCCATTAATTTATCCTCTCTTTGCTTGTCGGTAAATTATCCCGGCGTCTTATGCCGGGACTAGTTACCTTACGTTAATACCTTTATCAAATCGCAGAAAACTTCCACATTTAATTCTTTCTTCTTTATGGCCTGCTCAAAATCCACCAGGACTATTTCCCCGTTTTTACAGCTGACCGCTTTATCTATTTTCCCTTCAAGTAAACAATCCACCGCGGCCTTCCCCAGCCTCAAAGCCATGGTGCGGCTGAAAGCCGTGGGCCTGCCGCCTCTCTGGACGTGGCCGAGCACCACCGCGCGCGTCTCAAGTCCGGACAGCTGCGTTATTTTTTTAGCGATATCAACCGCGGAAGCTGCTCCTTCCGCGACCACAATGATCCAGCTCATCTTGCCCCGCAAATTTCCCTCGACAATAGCGTGGCAGATATCTTCCAGGTCGAATTTCTTCTCCGGGATGATCACGTCTTCGCAGCCTGCGCCAAGGGCGACCTGCAAAGCGATATATCCTGAATCCCTTCCCATCACTTCCACCACGAACACCCGCTCCATGGAAGTCGCGGTATCGCGGATATTATCGATAGCGGAAAGCGCGGTATTTACCGCGGTATCCGAGCCTATTGTAATATCGATCCCGTTTATGTCGTTGTCTATCGAAGCGGGGATCCCTACGCAAGGCACGTCATATTCCTTGTAAAATTTATGCGCCGCGGTAAAAGAACCGTTGCCGCCTATCACGACCAGCGCGTCAATGGCGTTCTTTTTCACGGTTTCATACGCCCGGCGCTGGCCTTCTTCGGCCATAAATTGCAGGCACCTGGCTGTTTTCAAAATCGTCCCGCCTTGGTTAATGATGCCGGAAACAGAACGGCGGTCAAGGTCTTTAAGCTCTTCATTAATGAGCCCCCACCATCCCCGGAATACGCCCATGACTTCCAGTTTATTGTTTATGGCGTAACGCACGGTGCTTCTGATCGCCGCGTTCATGCCGGGAGCGTCTCCGCCGGTGGTCATCACCGCAATTTTTTTTATAGACATTTAAAGCCCCTCGACCTGCATTTCTCTCGGGTTTTCCACGGTATAGCTATAAATGATTTCTTTCTTCTCTTTCGGAGCCAATTCCAATTCCCATAACCAGACGCCTTTTCTGTCTTTCCAATCCTTTACTTTTGGCTCAAGGGAAACCTGCCCCATTTTTATCCTTATCCTGTCATCTTCCGAAACCGGCATTGCTTCGAACAGCTTGACCTTGGCTTTCTTCGATTTATAATTTTCCACGGTAAGCTTGTATTTAAAATTAGTGCGTTTTACGGGAGAAGGGATGTTGCCGATTATGGTCTCATCCACTTTTTTCTCTATCTGTTCTCTCTTTATCTTCACATTTTCATCGGCTCCCAGGTAAAGGTCAAACGCCTCTCCCGGTCCGGTATTATCTATGCCGGAAGTGCCGACGAAATCCCCGTCAAGGAAAATATTCACCCTGCCCGCTAACAGCTGCAGGTCTTTGGCATTGGTCACGCGGCTGCCTAAAAATGCGGATTGGACCGCGCGCGGATAACTGGAATATTCAAAATCAGCCTTTAAAAGCTGCGCAGAAACGGGCAATTTGCTTTCAACCCCGTCCGCTTTCACATCCACCTTACGCGGCATCTTATAGACGACAGCTATCCCCTTTTGTTCCGGTTCACTGTACCTGGGAGCTTCCGCAGGAAGAAGCATGGATGCTTCCTCTTTTAAAGCGCCGGCATCTAATGCTTCCTTGTTGAACGCCATGCTTTGAGCCGCCATTTTCCTTTTCATAGGAGCGCCCATGAATTCATTATCCGCCATGCGCGGCTGGTACGGCCTTAAAAACCAGGGACTGACATAAGGCATTCTTCCGCCTATAGACGGCTTTGCCGTGGATAAAAACATTTCGACCCCCTGCCAGTCTTCCCCCGTGAACTGGCGCACGATGCCGTAAGAAACAAATTCCACCTGCGATTTCTCAAAATCAGCCCTGGCGTCATAAAGAGGCTGCCAGGAGGCGCCTCCCACAAGATAAGAAGCGTTCAAATTAAGGCTGCCGGCTTTTAAAACTTCGACATCTACTATAATAGAGCGTTTTACTTTCTCCACGGGCCCGGAAACCTGGGAAAGCTGGCGCTTTAAAACATCTATTCTCTCCCTGGCGTCCCGTACCTTTAACTCGCAGTCCATAACCGCGGAATAATTATCCCGGAATTTAGCGTCCAAAAACTTCAAGGTATCGTCAAGGTCTTTCACGGAAGGGGATTTTGTAACCAGGTCTTTGGGGATCTGGCTGCCGGAAAACAGCTTTATGGAATCAAGAAAACCTTTTTCATCCAAAAGCGCGGATTTCAGATTGTTTAATCCTTTGATCTGGTCTTCCAGGTTTTGTATCTCATCTTTGAGCTGTTTGATCTTTTCAGAAGGCACTTCTTTCAGGTATTCTCTCTTCAACTGCGCGCCTTCAATCCTTACCTGAGCCTCGCCTTCAGCGGAAACTTTTAAAGAGTTCTCATCAACTTCAGGGAGAATATCGGGAAAAGTCACCTTATAGTCTCCGGCGCTTAATTTAAGCTGCGCCTGACGGGTAATCATCGCCGAATCAGGGTATACGGTAACCTGGGCAATGCGCGATTCCGCGGTAACATCCGCCGCGAACACCTGAGCGTTGCAAAAACACAGTACCAAAGTAAACAATACAGAAACGGTAACCCGAAGATTCATAATAATCTCCCTTCTCCTGTACCAGCAGGACATTCGCGCAATGTTCCACATAAGCGCGGATGACGTTAAGTTCCCATCTCCCAGCTGGCTAAATATTTCTTCTGCTCGGCAGTCAGGGTATCGATCTTGATACCCATGGACTTTAATTTCAGAAAAGCGATATTTTTATCTATATCCTGAGGCACCGGATAAACATTATTCTTCAATTGCTTGTGGTTCTTGCTCATGTATTCCGCGGAAAGCGCTTGGTTGGCAAAAGACATATCCATGACCGAAGCAGGATGGCCCTCGGCGGCAGCGAGGTTAATAAGGCGCCCTTCTCCCAGCAAATAAATCCTGCGGCCGCTGCCCAATGTGTATTCTTCCACAAAATCGCGGATCGTCCTTGTCTTTTTGCTTAATTTCTTAAGCGCAGGGATATCGATCTCCACGTTGAAATGCCCGGAGTTGGCGACAATCGCGCCGTCTTTCATACTGCTGAAATGTTCCCCGCGTATTACATTTATATCCCCGGTGACGGTAACAAATACATCCCCTATCTTTGCCGCTTCCTTAATAGGCATTACTTCATAACCGTCCATGCTCGCTTCGATAGCGCGTAAAGGATCTACCTCTACGACAATTACCCGCGAAGCCATGCCTTTAGCCCTCATGGCGACCCCTCTGCCGCACCAGCCGTAGCCGCAGACAACGAAAGCCGCGCCCGCCAGCAGCTTATTGGTAGCGCGCACTATCCCGTCCAGGGTGGACTGGCCTGTGCCATAGCGGTTATCAAAGAAATGTTTTGTCTGGGCGTCGTTCACGGCTATTATAGGGTAACGCAATTTCCCCTCTTCAGCGAGCGCCTTTAGCCTTATAACTCCGGTAGTGGTTTCCTCCGTGCCGCCGATAATATTACTATGCTGGCTCTGAGGGCGCTTATGAATAGTGCTGACCAAATCCGCTCCGTCGTCCATGGTTATTTCCGGTTTTACCGCCAGGCACGATACCATGTGTTTGTAATAAGTAGCCGTGTCCTCGCCTTTTATGGAAAATACCGGGATTTTCAGGTCCCTGGCCAGAGACGCAGCCACATCATCCTGGGTAGAGAGAGGATTTGAGGCGCAAAGAGCGATATCCGCTCCGCCTGCTTTTAACGCTTCCATAAGGACCGCGGTTTCGGTAGTAACATGCAGGCAGCAGGAAATTTTCAATCCTTTCAAAGGCTTTTCTTTGCCGAAACGCTCTGTTATAAGCCTTAAAACGGGCATGTTGTTGCGCGCCCATTCGATCCTTAAAGCGCCCTTCTTGGATAATTTGATGTCTTTGACGTCATAGTTCATAAGCGTTCTCCACGTTAAATTCAAATGTCATTTATTTATAATTTAGCTGCTTGTTTCTTCAAAACAGCCGCTTTATCAGTGCTTTCCCAGATGAATTCAGGTTCTGTCCTGCCGAAATGCCCGTAACAAGCTGTCTTTTTGTAAATCGGACGGCGCAGGTCCAATGTTTTTATTATCCCTCTAGGGGTGAGGTCGAAATTTTCCCGAATAAGCTTCACGAATTTCTCTTCAGAAAGTTTTCCGGAGCCGAAGGTATCGACAAAAATCGATAACGGATCAGCATAACCTATAACATAGGACAATTGCACCAGGAATTTATCCGCCAGACCCGCGTCAACCATATTTTTAGCGATATAACGGCACATGTAAGCTGCGGAACGGTCAACCTTGGTCGGGTCTTTTCCTGAAAAAGCTCCGCCGCCATGAGGCACTACACCGCCGTAAGTATCCACAATAATCTTCCTGCCGGTCATGCCCGTGTCGGATTGGGGTCCGCCGATAAGGAATTTTCCCGTCTGGTTAACATAATATTTT
>JAQULD010000009.1 GCA_028719045.1 Candidatus Omnitrophota bacterium
CTGCCCGCCCGCCTTTTTATCCTTGCCTTCGGAGCCGGTAACGATATTTTCAATATCGTTTATATCTTTAGTAACATGCTGGTATATATCCAGCCGCATGGAAATATCCACTTTAATAGGCTCTTTCGGGGCTTCCACCCTGACTCTTGCGCAACCTAAAACCAGAATCACACTCGCCGCCACCATAATAAAATTCATTCTCATCTGCCATTCCCCTTTCCTAATAAATCCTTCAGATTAAAGCCGTGGACCGCCGCCGTCAAATTGCGTTTCCCCGCTTCACCTTCCAGATTCACGTTTATAACAAGGTCTTTTGCTTCCTGCATAACCTTTATTGTCCCTGAATTATAGTGGTAATCTTTAAAGCTTGCCACCAGTATATCCATCGGCTGCTGCGTATTTCCGGCCATATTTTCCAGTAATTTGGTATCTTTTACCGATAGCCGTCCTCCGGGGCTTAGCGCCCCTAATTCCGCACGAATATCCTCCAGCTCCTGCCCCTTGCCTTTAAAAAGGACATCCCCCGTTAACAGCCCGGTCATACTGAGCTTCTCATCAAGGTTAAGATCGTGTATTGCCGTTTCTATATTGCAACTTGCCGCCTTAAGGCTTAAGGAATAGGATATCCCGTTGTCCGCCCTGATATTCAATCCGCCGGCAATCTTTCCATCGAAAATTTCCGCTTCCAGCGGATCCAGGGATAAATAGTTTTCCTTAAAACCAAGCTTTGAGCTTAAAGAACGCAGTGTGATTTTTCCCGCTTTAATCTTATCTATCCGCAAATACCCTGGTTCTTGAGGCTTTCCGTAAGCCGCCGAAATCCCGCTGAAGCTTAAATCTCCGTAATCAACAGAATCCGCCTTTAGATCAAGGAAACTAACAAGCCTCTTGATTGGATCCACTTCTATGGATATTCTGCAGCTAAAGTTTAAACCGCCCGCCTTCAAGGTTAAATCGGAATTTGACAGAAGCACCCTGTCGAGGACAAAAGCCGCGCCGCCTTTTAAATTAAGATATTTTTTAAGATCCAAACTCCCCCCGGCGGGAATATTTACGGCGGCTTTTAAACCGTCAAAAGAAATCCGGCGGACATGCCCGCGCGAAAGCGAAAATAAGTCATACCCGATTTTAAAACTGTCTATCTTAAAATCGTAAATATCGCCGCGTTTAATTTCTATTCCTCTAAAACCTATCCCGCCTAAAGGCCTGAAATCGCAACCACCGATATAGACAGCCGAACCGTAAAAAACGTCTTTTAGTTTTTGTTTGGCGAAAAACAAAATGGCCGGCTTGAACGAAAAAAAGATTATTAAAACGATGGCGGCTGAAATTACCAAAGACAGGCGGGCTTTTTTCATTTAGCTCCCGCTCACCCGCTCGATTATCTTGGCGACAATTAAAGCCTTGTTAGTTTTAATAAACCTTAATTCCTTGGTCACTATCATCATGCAATAAAGGCCCAGAAAAACAATGACCATCCCGAAACCGCCCATGATCAAATCGATAAAATCCCTGTTTTTATCGGATACAACGAGCCAGGCGACGGTAACCCCTAAAAACAGCAGCCCTGAGGCGGAAAGCAAACTTGTCATCAGGAATAAATACATATCATTGTATTGTTTCCCGGACCATTTTACCGCTTCTTCCGGTGTGCTTCGGGACGGCTCAGGGCCTGCGGAGATTAACTTTTCAGAAGCTTCTTTCATTCCGAAAGCTACGATGGCCACCAGGAGCGCTGATATAACCAAGAGCAATATTATCGAAAATCCGGAAAGCACTATTAATTTATATACGGCAAATATGAATAATACAGCGATGAGAAAAATCGCCGCGAACGCGGCTATTCGGGCGGTCTTCAAATTCAATATGGATTTCATATTTTCGGTAATTTTTCTTTATAGCAAAAACTTCCTGTCTACTTACACGCAGTAATTTCTTTTTGTTCCTTGAACCATTTAGGAGTGAGCATCTTAAGGAAAACAACGGTTATCCGGGGATCCAGTTGCTCGCCCATTATTTCTTTCAGGATCTTTTTTGCCTTATCCAAAGGAAACGCCCGCCTGTAAGGCCGGTCGGCGGTAAGGGCTTCGAATGTGTCCGCCACGGCCATGATCCTCGCGCCAAGAGGTATCTCCTCTTTTTTTAAACCTTTGGGGTAGCCTCCCCCGGTGTATTTTTCATGATGATGGTAGATCATAAGTTTGATATCCGCGGACAGATCAACCGTCTCAAAAAGGCTCAAGGTAAGTTCGGGCAGGACAGCGCAGCTTTTATCCCCTTTGGAAAAATTAGGGAATTCTACCGGGCCCAGGATCTTCAGGGCAATTTCGGAGTGGCTCTTCACCACTTCGTATTCTCCGTTGGTAAGTTTACCGTTCTTAAGCAATATCTCTTCGGGAACGCCTATCTTGCCCAGGTCATGCAGCAATCCGGCGATCTGGATAGACTCTACCATAGAACTGGAAAGCCCCATTTGTTTGGCGATAGCGGAAGCGTATTTAGAAACCAGGACCGAATGGCCCCTGGTATAGGGATCTTTTGCCTCTACAGCTTCGGTCAAAACCTTTACAATGCTGAAATACGTGTCTTTCAGGTCTTCATAAAGCATGGAATTCTCGAACGCTACAGCCGCCTGCGAAGCCAGTATCGAAAGGTTCTGCTGTTCGCGTATGGAAAAGCCGTCAAGGTTAAAGCTGGAAAGGCCAATAGCTCCGACAAGTTTGTTTTTGGTGATAAGGGGAGCGTTAAAAAATGATTTTATGACGGAAGCTTGCGCTTTTCCTTTAGGGATGTCCCTGTTTTCGCTTAGATTCCTGGTATCAAAAGGCTTTTTGGAAAAATTAGCGAGCAGGTCCAACATCCCTTTTCTCACAGAATGTATCACCTTCTCGGTCAAAGGTTTTTTTGAAGTTATATATAACCTCTGGGAATGTTTGCCCAATACCAGGAGTGAGAAAATATCCGATTTAAGTATTCCATCCACTCCTTCGGTAATGATTTTTACAATCGCTTCTTCGTCTACCGTGGGGTTCAATGCCCGGCTCAATACGTTAAATTTAAAAAGGTCCTGGTTGCGTTTTTCTGATTCGATAAAGAACTGCGTGTTAGCCACGGATACGGAAGCTGTATCAGCGAAACGGACGAGGTCTTCTTTTTTTTGCGCAAGTTTTCCGGCCGTAAAAGTAGGCTCAAAAACCAGGACGCCGAGGAATTTATCTTTAAGCCTGAAAGGCAGCAATACCCTGCGGCCCAGGAAAACCGGCTCCCTGGAATTCTTTGCCTCCAAAAGCAGACTTTCATTCACCGAAGGCCTGACGAAAGAAAGCTTCTCGTCGAGGCAGATATCCGGCAGGAATTTCTTTTTAGAGGCGTCCCAGAGAATGAATTTGGCCTTACCGGAGCCGATCTCTTTTTTAAAAGATATAAGCATCTCACGGATAATATTCTCTATGCGTAAATGCGCTCCTGTGATCTTGGATATCCAATCAAAACTAAGGCTGGTTAAATCAGTCTGTATTTTCATCGGTCCCCTCTTGTTTGACCATTCCTCTGGTTTTTTTGAGTATTTCCTTGATTGTCCTGGCGTCGAAAATAATGAAGAAATTTCCTGAAAGGTCCCTCTTTCTGTCTTTAAAAACGGCGTCGACCAATATCGTCTCCGTGGCCTCCTGTTTGTCTATTCCGACAAATGCGAGGTTTACCAAAGAGCTGGCAGCTCCACTGGTCAGCGTGACTGTTGAAGGGAACGCGGAAATTCCCGTAAAAGCGCTTAATGAAGACAAATACGCTGAAATCACGATATTGCCCATCTCTTTCAAAGCCGAAATGCCTATTTCCGTAAGCATACCGGGTTTCTCCTGCACCGGCCCCATCAGAAGGTCCACTATCATGAAGGCATCCCTTTTTAAGAACACCAAAAGGGCGTTTCCTTTCGCTTCTCCGAGTATCTGCATGTGGATACCGATCACCACTTCCTCCGGGTGATTGCTTAAATATAACGGCAGTTTATTGATATTCACGACTTTTAACGTGGGAAATAATAATTCTATCCTTCTGCCTAGGATCTGCACCAAGGCCGTGGTAGCGTTACCGGCACAAATGCTTCCTACTTCCGTAAGTATATCTTTCTCGACAGGCCCGATCTTTATTTTGTCCATTTATCCTCCTCCCGCACCAGCGGGACACCCGCGCCATTCCACCACCAGGTGGACACCGACGCAATGTTCTACATAAGCGTCGGGTGCAAACGCGGGGTGTATTAGTAATTTGGGTTTATTTGCGCTACTATCCGCGATCATTAATATTATATCGGATTTTCTTTAAAACTTAAGACTTTTTTATCAACTTCGCGGCGAGCCTTAAGGCCTCTTCTTTGCTCTTAATCCTGCCTATCGCCTGCGCTTCTTCTATTTCCGAAAGCAGCCTGCCGATAACACGGGAAGGCTTAAGTTTAAATTGTTTAATAAGGTCATTGCCGTTTAGCAAACGTTCTTTTTTCTCCGCCTTTTGTTCCGTAAAATATTCCCTGAGTAATCTGCGCACAAGCTTCTCGTGTCGCAGGCGCGAATCTTTGGTGGCAAGGCGGCCGGCGGTCGCGCGCTGGTCGGCAAGAGAGACCAAAAGTACGCTCACAGCTTCCGGGCCTGTATCCCTATAGAACCTGAATTTCGCCCGGGGGGTCAATACCGCGTTATCAGCCAGATAACCGGGCCTCAGATGGGCGAATATTATGGATTTCAGGAGTTTTATTTCGTCGTTGGAAAGCTTGAAGCGGATCCCTATATCCTGCGCCATAAAAGCGCCTGTCCTTTCATGGCCATGAAAAGTGACCTTGCCTTTTTCCATCCGAAGCGTCCGCGGCTTTCCAATGTCATGCAAAAGAGCGGCTAATTTTAAGAGTTCGTAGCGCTTTCTGCCGTAAGAGACCTCTTCTTCCAGATAAGGGGTTATCTTCTCGCTTATGGGAGGATTGTTCAGGATCAATTCCAGGTGCCTGAAAGTTTCCAGGCTGTGGTTCCAGACGTCTAAATGATGATAGGGCCCCTGGTTAAGTTCGCGCATCGGTTTAAATTCAGGGACCAAAAGGTCCAGCAATCCGAGCTTATCGAGTTTCATGACGGAATCCCAGGAGCTTCGCCCGCATAACATTTTGAAAATTTCGTCGCGGACCCTTTCCGCCGAAACAGAAGTAATTTTTCTTTTCTTTAAATTTATCAGGCCCAGCGCCTGTTTGTCTATCTTAAAATCAAGGAGGCTGGCCAAGCTGAAGGCGCGCATAATCCTTAAAGGGTCTTCATCAAACCCTTTTTTGTTCACAAGCCTTATCTTTTTTTCTTTCAGGTCTTTTAAACCGCCGCAAGGATCGTAGAGCAGCTCTTCAAATTCTTTAAAGTGATTTATTTCCGGAAGCGCGCATATCTTCTCCAGGCCGACCGCTAATGAATTTATGCCGAAATCCCTGTGCGACAGGTCATCTTTCAGTGTTTTCCCCCGGAAATCCGTAAAATCAAGGGTATAGATCCTGCCTTTTGATTTTTTTACCACTCTTGCGCAGCCGTGGGCCCTGTCCAAGACCACAAATCCCGACTTAAGCTCTTTAGACGCCTGCCTGGCGAAATTTATCGCTCCTTTTTCCAGGCAAAAGTCGATATCCGGGTTGTCCTTCCGCCGGCCTAAAAGTATGTCGCGGATAATGCCGCCGACGATATAAAGCTTGACCCGTTTTTTCCGGGCAAGCCTCTCCACCTCTTTTAACAGGTACTTGTTTTCCAGGAGCCAGTTCGATAAATATTTCATTTTTGAAGGGAAGCTGGAAGGGTTATTGGTTCTGCTCGAAATTCTCTGTCTGCTGGACTATCTTATCATCGACGAATATCGGCACATGCGCCCTCACCGCCAGGGCAATGCTGTCTGAGGGCCTGGCATCAATCATTTTGGTTTTACCGGATTCCGTTTTAATGACAAGTTTTGCGTGAAATGTATTTTCCTCCAATTTATCTATGATGATCTTTTCTATGCTGGCGTTCAGGCTTTCGATCGTAGAATGCAGGAGGTCATGGGTTAAAGGCCGGGGAGGATTAAAACCGCTTATTTTCAATTTTATGGCGGAGGCCTCGCTAAGTCCGATAACAATAGGCAGTATGCGCCCGCCGCCTTTTTCCTTCAAAACAATAAGCTGGTCATGCCTTTTTTCGTCAATGACAATTTTGTTCAATTCCATTTCTACCATGAATCTTCTCCTTTTGGTATACTTTACTGGCCTTTCCCGCCGCTTTTTGTTTATCTTTATCCAATATGTCTTTAAGTTCAGCCATAAACTGCCCGAGGTCTTTAAACTGCCTGTATACGGAAGCGAAGCGCACGTAGGCTACGTCGTCTAAAACCTTTAACTTCTCCATCACCAGCTCGCCTAACTTCGATGAAGGCACTTCCCGGTCAGCCTTTTTTTGTATCGCCCTCTCCACCTGGCTTACTATGTCTTCCATTTTATCTATGCTGATAGGCCTTTTTTCGCAGGCCTTCATTACTCCGGCAAGGATCTTCTTACGGTCAAAAGGCTGGCGGCTGCCGTCTTTCTTGACCACCATTATAGACACATCCTCGATATATTCATAGGTGGTAAAACGCCTCCCGCATTTTAAACACTCGCGCCTGCGCCTGATGGCCGCGCCGTCCAGCGTAGCGCGCGAATCGACGACTTTATCTTCCTTATTACCGCAGTAATTACACTTCATAATTTCCTGACTTTGATCTTCGCCTGTTTTAAAAAATCCAGGGCCATTTTGTCCGGGTAACCTTCAGAGATCACGATCTCGGTTATACCCGCGTTAATCAACATTTTAGCGCAGATAATACAAGGCTGATTGGTAATGTAAATAGTGGCGCCTTTAGCGCTTATGCCGTATAAGGCCGCCTGGATAAAAGCGTTCTGTTCGGCGTGTAAGCCCCGGCAAAGCTCATGGCGTTCCCCGGAAGGTATATTTAACTTTTCCCTCAGGCAGCCTATATCAAGGCAGTGTTTTAGCCCTGAAGGGGCGCCGTTGTAACCTGTGGCCAGGATCCTTTTATCCTTGACGAGGACCGCTCCCACATTGCGCCTGAGGCAAGTGGACCTCCTGGCGACAAGTTTGCTCAATTCCATGAAATAATCATCCCAGCACATCCTGTTATGGGATTTATTCTTTAAAGTCTTCGGTTTCATCTGCTTATGCCCTTCTCTTAAAGTTCCGGGTATAAAGGAAATTTCTTCGATAACACCAACACTTCTCTTTTTATTTCCTGCAATTTATTATCGTCGCTGCGGAATTTTATCGCGGCGTCTATAAAATCAGCGATCCTGTCCATGTCCTGTTCTTTCATGCCACGGGTGGTCACCGCCGGAGTGCCGAGACGGATGCCGCTTGCCTGCGCGGGAGGCAGGCGGTCGTAAGGTATTAAATTCTTATTCACCGTAAGATTTACGGCCCCGAGCAAATCCTGGGCTTCTTTTCCGGTAATTTCACGCGAAGTCAAATCCACAAGCATGAGATGGGTATCCGTGCCTCCGCTTACGATGCGGAAACCTTTTTCCGTTAATTTAGCGGCAAGCCTTTTGCTGTTTTTGACGACTTGCTGCTGATAAACCTTGAATTCCTCGGTCTGCGCCTGGCGGAAGGCCACGGCTTTTGCGGCGATAACATGCATCAAAGGCCCGCCCTGGATGCCCGGAAATATCTCGGAATCTAATTTCTTGGCGAACTTCTCGCGGCAAATAACGAATCCGCCTCTCGGGCCGCGCAGCGTCTTATGGGTAGTGGAAGTAACGAATTCAGCGTAAGGAACCGGCGAAGGATGCTCTCCCGCGGCTACCAGCCCCGCAAAATGCGCCATATCCACGAATAAAAAACTGCCGTATTTATCGCAGATCGCGCGTAACCGCGGAAAATCTATCTGGCGAGGGTAAGCGGATGCCCCCGCGAGGATCATTTTAGGGCTGTTTTCTTTGGCCAGCCTCTCGATCTGATCGTAATCGATCATCTCGGTCTTTTTGTCCACGCCGTAAGGTACCACTTTATAAAGCAGCCCTGAGAAATTATGCGGATGTCCGTGCGAAAGGTGGCCGCCGCAGGCCAGGTCCATTGCCAGATACGTGTCCCCGGGTTTTAAAAGCGTAAAGAAAACAGACATGTTCGCCTGAGTGCCCGAATGCGCCTGCACATTGACGTGCTCTGCGCCGAATAATTCTTTTGCCCGTGATATAGCGAGTTCTTCCGCTTTATCCACAAATTCGCATCCGCCGTACCAGCGCTTGTGCGGATATCCCTCGGCGTATTTGTTGGTCAATACCGAGCCTTGCGCTTCAAGGACCGCGGTAGAAGTGAAATTCTCCGAAGCGATCAATTCCAGGTTATCCTGCTGCCTTTTTAATTCGCTTCTTATTGCTTCGTAAATCTGGGGGTCAACACTTTTTAAGTTTTTCATCTCTTACTTATCTTCCTTTCGATTTCTTTGATCAGGTTCAAACGCCTCTTATGCCTGCCTCCTTCAAATCCCGTCTCAAGCCAGGCCGCCAGGATCCTTTTCGCCAATGCTTCGTTTACAAACGCTGATCCCAGTACCAGGATATTGCTGTCATTGTGCTGGCGTGAAAGCCTCGCGGATATTATATTATAGCATAGTGCCGCGCGCACGCCCGGGAGCTTATTGGCGACAATGGAATTCCCGATTCCGCTTTTACAAATAAGAATACCTTTTTTGTACTTCCCGCATGACACTTCCTTTGCCACCTTGAACGCGAACTCCGGATAATCACAACGTTCTTCGGAGTAAGTACCGGCATCGTTGACCTTGATACCTTTTTTTACCAGATAAAGTTTTAATTTTTCTTTCAGCTTAAAACCAGCGTGGTCAGAACCAATTATTATCTTATCCATAACATAGCCCCTGTTTTATATTAAACCGCTTATTTTCTCTACCGCTTCTTTTATAACCGCGAAAGTCTCTTCGTAAACTTCCATGGGTTTTCCGATCGGATCGCCTATATCCAGGTTGCTGCTGTTGACTTTGGCGAATTCTTTCAACAGGAAAAGCCTTTTTTTAACGGCCGGCGCCATCTGTAAGATCCTTTCTTCATGCAGCCTTTCCATGACCAGGATGATATCCGACCTATTCAGCATATCGGGAGTGACCCTCTGGGAAATATGGCCGGAAGCATCTACCCCTTCCTGAGCCAAAAGCTGCCTGGTTTCAAGGCTGGCGCCAAAACCGCCCACCATCATTATACCCGCAGACAATACTTCGATATCTCTTCGTTTCTTTTCTTTGAGTTTTTTTTCCAAAAGCCCCTTGGCCATGACCGAACGGCAGGAATTACCCGTGCAGACGAAAAGCACGGTTTTCGTTTTCACTACCCGCTCTATATCTTCTTTTTTTAGCGCCCCTTCCCTTAATATGCGGACAGGCGACACAGTAACATCCACGATCGAAGATTCTTTGGCGAGCTTCTTTCTTCCTCCATCCACCGCTAAATCCACGAGGCTTCCCAGGTGTTTTATCGCGTCCTTGAAATCCACCGGGGGCTGGTCTCCGGAAATATTAGCCGAAGGGCAAACCACGGGCGCCCCTGACAACAAAATTATCCTGCGGGCGATCTCATTGTCCGGCAGCCGGACACCAATAGTATCCTTGTCTTTTGATTTAAAGATCAAAGTCAAAGGCCCGGGCCAGAATTTATCCATAAGTTTATACGCTTCCACGGAAATATCTTTAGCAAAAGCGCCCAGCCTGTCTTTGGAATCAATATGCAGCGAGAACGGTTTATCTTTCGGGCGCTGCTTTATACTATAGAGGCGCTCCAACGCTTCCTTATTTGAGCTGTCGGCCGCGATCCCATAGACCGTATCGGTGGGTATTATTACCAGGCCGCCTTTTGCCAGAACTGAAGCGGCTTCCTGCAAGCGGCCTTCTTTAGGATAGGCAGGATCGATCTTTATGACTTTAGCAAGGCTCATATTTTAATCTTTGTCTCTATTACCTTTTTCTTCAATTCTTTCCTGTAGGCGAGAAGCTCTCCGGAAATTTTTTTGTCAGAGGTAGACAGGATTTCCAGCGCGAATATTGCCGCGTTCTTGGCGCCGGCTTTACCGATAGCCATAGAGGCTACGGGAATACCTCCCGGCATTTGGACCGTGGAAAGCAACGAATCCATCCCTTTTAAACTGGAAGTCTCTATAGGGATACCGATAACGGGCAATACCGTATGCGCCGCGACCACTCCGGCAAGAGCCGCCGCGCCGCCTGCGGCTGCGATAAAAACTTTTACGCCTCTTTTTGGCGCGCTTTCGACATATACCGCCAGCTCTTTGGGCGTCCTGTGCGCGGATAAAACCTTTACTTCGAAATCAGCCTTAAATTCTTTTAATACATTAATAGCCTCCTGCACTGTCTCCAGGTCAGAGTGGCTGCCCATTATTATGCTGATCATATCCTTACTCATAAGTACCTCCTGATATCATACTGCTTTCCGGCCGATATCCTTACGGTAATGCATCCCTTCAAAACTGATCTTTTCAACCGCTTGATAAGCGCGTTTAACCGCGTCCTTAATGGTATTTCCTAATCCCGTCACCCCCAGGACCCTTCCTCCGTTAGTAACGAACCTGTTGACCAGGTGGGTAGGGCTCTTATTGACTTTTTGTACCGGCATGAAACACTACCACGTCTTTCATGTCAGCCGCCTTATCCAATCCCCTGATCACTTTACCTTTTTCGTACTTCCCGGGATAACCTGCGGAGGCCAAAACCACGCTCACGCATGCCCTGCGGTCCCAGGCAAGATCTCCGAATGATATGAATTTCTTTAATTGCGCGCTGCTCGCCGCTAACATAACCTCCACTAAGTCGGAGTTTAACCGCGGGAGGATCGCTTGTGTCTCGGGGTCGCCGAAACGCACGTTAAATTCCAGGACTTTCGGACCTTTTGGAGTGACCATGATACCCGCGTACAACACGCCTCTATAATCTATCCCCTCTTTTACTAAACCGTCAATGGTACGGTACACCGCCTCTTTCATGATCTGCCCGAACAATTCCCCGGTGATTATCGGAGCGGGAGAATAAGCGCCCATGCCCCCGGTATTAGGGCCCTGGTCATAATCAAAAACCCGCTTGTGGTCCTGGCTTGAGGCTAAAGGAATGACTTCTTTAGAATCGGTCAACACGATAATAGAAGCTTCCTGCCCCTCTAAACAATCCTCAATGATCACGCTGTTTCCGGCATTGCCGAAAATCTTCTCCTCCATGATCGAGTCAACAGCCTGTAGCGCCTCATCAACGGTCTTTGCGACTACCACTCCCTTGCCCTGGGCTAAACCGTCCGCCTTCACCACGCAGGGAGCGCCTTTTATCGCGATATATTGCTTGGCTTCTTCTGCCTTATCAAAAATTTTAAAATCAGCGGTGGGAATTTTGTATTTTGCCATGATCTTCTTGGCAAACACCTTGCTGGATTCTAACTGCGAGGCTTTCTTGTTGCAGCCGAATATACGCAGATTCTCCCTGGTAAATTCATCCGCGATGCCTGCGGAAAGCGGCGCTTCAGGGCCTACCACAGTTAAACCTATTTTTTCTTTAACGGCAAAGCGCAGTAACCCGGCAACATCATCGGCATTAATGTCCACGCACTCAGCCAGATCGCAGATGCCTCCGTTTCCCGGAGCGCAGAATATTTTATCAACCAATTTAGACTGCGCGATCTTCCAAACTAAAGCATGTTCCCTGCCGCCTGAGCCAATAACTAATATACGCATATTTTAATATCTGCCGCTATTATTTCTGTTCCTGTTTCAACGGTAACACCCCCGCCATTTCCCCGATCACGTTGACGAGTTCTGTGTTCGCGGGGATCACGATCTTGGCGTTAGAGGTCAATGATTTCTCCACGGCTTCCAGCTTCCTTAAAACCTGGGCATTGCCCACAAAATACCTGTTCGCCGCGTCATTTACGAGCCTTATGGCCTCAGCTTCGCCTTCCGCCTCTAAGATCCTGGCCTGCTTAATGCCTTCCGCTTTTTTTATCTCCGCCCTTTTGGCGCCGTCCGCCCCGGTTTCCGTGGCGGTCGCGAAATCTATCGCCGCTATTTTTTCGTTTTCCGCCTTTACGACCTTATTCATCGTTTCCTGGACATCCTTAGGCGGGTCGATTTCTTTTAATTCCGTCCTGACTATTTCGATGCCCCACTGCTCGGTTTCGTTCATAAGCGTTTTATGCAGCTCTTCATTGATCTTTCCGCGTTCGCTGTTGGCCGATTTCAAAGTCAGTGTGCCGATGATATTCCTCAAGGTAGTCCTGGCAAGATTGACTATCTGGTATTGATAATTGTAAACGTTATAGATGGAATTTTTTACGCTTGCCTCGTCTGATTTTACCTTGAAATAAACCTGGGCGTCAACCTTGGCGTTCAGGTTATCGAAAGTAATTATTTCCTGGGGCTCCGCGTCAACCATCTGTTCGGTGATATTTATAAGATAGATCTGCTCGACAAAAGGGATGATCCAGTTAAAACCGAGAGAGCCGAACCTGTTGTATTTACCCAGTCTTTCTACCAATGCGCGATGCGTAGGCCTTACGATCCTGATTCCGGTTAAAAATATGACAACCGCCGCTACCCCTATCCACAAAAGCCATGCGTTCATCGTATCTCCTTTCTATTATTCCAACTCAACTTGTTTTCTGCCTCCGGCAGCTTCTCTTATAACTCTTGCTTAAATTATCTCAACTTTTTTGGAACCTTTAATCACCTCGCCTATTACCCAGGCCTTAAGGCCTTTTCTGGATAACCGGGAAATAATTTCTTTCGCCAAAACGGGTTTAGCCATCAAAACCATGCCTATGCCCATGTTCAAGGTATGATAGATCTCTTTATCCTGGACATTGCCTTTACTCTGGATCAGGCGGAATATTCCGGGGACATCCCAGGAATCCTTATTGATCCTTATATCGAGGTTATCAGGCAGGATCCTGGCTATCTTATCGTAAAAAGATCCTCCGGTTATGTGAGCTATTCCTTTTACGGCGTTGCGTGTATCGCGCAGCAAAGACAGGACCGGCTTTACATAAATACGGGTGGGTTTGAGTAATTCTTTGCTCATCCGCTTTAATTCTTTTTCGGAGAAAACTTTACGCACCAGGGAAAAACCGTTTGAGTGGAGGCCGTTCGATTCAAGGCCGATTACAACATCCCCGGCCTCTATCTTAGAGCCGTCTATGATGTTCTTTTTCTCGACCGCTCCCACGCAAAAACCGGCGATATCGTAATCGCCGTCTTCATACATACCGGGCATCTGGGCGGTTTCTCCTCCTATCAAAGAACAACCCGATTCTATACAGCCGTTATTTATGCCTTTTATGATTTCAAAAAGAGTGGTTTCGTCCAGTTTGCTGAAAGCGACATAATCGAGGAAAAACAAAGGTTCGGCGCCCGTGCAAAGGATATCGTTCACATTCATCGCCACCGCGTCTATTCCCACGGTATCGTGTTTCGCGGCTAGGCAGGCGATCTTTAATTTTGTGCCCACTCCGTCTGAGGAAGAGACCAGGACAGGCTCCCTGTATTTTTCTTTAGGCAAGGAAAAGAAACTGCCAAACCCGCCTATATCTTTAAGGACCTCCGGCCGGAAGGATTTCCTCACCAGCGGTTTTATCTTTTTCTTGAAGGCATCCATCCCTTGAATGTCCACACCGGATTTTTTGTAGGTTATTTTTTGCTTGACTGTATCTCTCCCTGTCCGCAGCAGCGCATTTCCAGCGAAAACTTGCCGTGCCTTCTCTCAGCCGTAATAGGGTACTTTCCCGCCCAACAGGCGGTGCAGTAACGGTTGTTCTGGAACTTTAAGCAGCCGAGCATGCCTTTCAAGCTCAAATAACCGAGGCTGTCCACCTCCAGGTATTTTCTTATCTTCTCGATCGACTCAAACCTGTTAGCGATCAACTCCGAAGAACGGTGAAAATCAATGCCGTAAAAACAAGGGAAACGATGTGGAGGGCAAGAGATCCTTAAATGCACCTCTTTTACTCCGGCCTTGCGCAAATTGCGCACGCGGATCTTCGAGGTAGTGCCCCTGACGATCGAATCATCGACAATGACGATGCGTTTGCCCTTTAAGACGTCTCTTAGCAAATTGAATTTTACCCGCACGCCGAGGTCCCTTGTATTCTGCGCCGGCTGGATAAAAGTCCTTCCGACATAGTGGTTGCGGATGATACCCATCTCTAAAGGGATCCCGGATTCCCCGGAATATCCCATCGCGGCCGAAAAACCAGAATCAGGCACCGGCACCACGAAATCAGCGTCGGCCGGATGTTCGCGCGCCAGCTGTTCCCCTAATTTTCTCCTGACCAGATGCACGGTTTCCCCGAATACCACCGAATCCGGGCGGGAAAAATAAACATGCTCGAAAGTGCAGAAAGCGGACTTGCTTTTTATGCGCAGCGCTTCCGGCTTTATGGATTTTAAATTGCCTGCCCTGTTAATGAAAACGATCTCTCCCGGTTCGATCTCGCGGATGTATTTTGCCCCGATCAGATCAAAAGCGCAGGTTTCCGAAGCAAAACAGTAAGAATTGCCTATTTTACCGAGCCCAAGGGGCCTGAAACCCAACGGGTCCCTCATGCCGATAAGATTATCGTTATTCATCATCACCAGGGCATAAGCGCCTTTTATTTTCTTTAACGCGTAGATCAGGCTTTCTTTCAGGTCTTTGGTCCTGGCCCTGGCCATAAGATGGATTATAATCTCCGAGTCGGTGGTAGTCTGGAATATCGAACCGGTCCTTTCCAGGTACTGGCGCAGTTCAAGCGAGTTCACAAGATTGCCGTTATGGGCGATGCAAAGCGACCCCTTGGAAAAATCCACCAGCAGAGGCTGCGCGTTTTTCAAGACGCTTGAGCCGGTGGTTGAGTAGCGCACGTGGCCTACGGCCATATCGCCTTTTAACTTGTTTAAGATCTGCTCGTTGAAGACATCGCTTACCAGGCCCATCTCTTTATGGATAGTCAGAACACCTTTGTTGTTGGTAACGATACCGCATGCCTCCTGCCCCCTGTGCTGAAGCGCGTAGAGCCCGAGATACGCCATCCAGCTGGCGCTTTTGTGGTTTATGATCCCGAATAAACCGCAGTGCTCTTTAGGCTCGTCATCAAAGATTTCTTTTCGCATATTCAACTCCGTTTTTGAAAATCAAAATTCCGTCGCCTTCTTTTTTGCCCTTTTCAAGGTGCCACCGGGGATGCTGTAAGGTATCCATATGCCTTTCTGGATGAGGCATAAGCCCGAGGATCCTGCCGGTCTGGTCGCAGATGCCGGCAATGTTTTCCTGGGAACCGTTGGGATTATCCGGATATAAAGGAGAATTACCCTGCTTATCGCAATACTGGAACACGATCTGGCCGTTCTGTTTAAGCCTTTCCAGCACGGACTTATCCCTGGACACAAATTTTCCTTCACCGTGCGCTACCGGCAAATAAATGATTTCCGGAAGGTCTTTCGTCCAGACGCAATTTTGCGTTTTTAAATAAACCCAGCGGTCTTCGAATTTTCCGGAATCGTTAATGATCAGGCTCGTCTCCTGTTTCAAATCCCCGTTACCCGGCAGGAGGCCGCTTTTTACAAGTATCTGGAAACCGTTACAAATACCGAGGATAAGTTTTCCGTCTTTGATGAATTTTTTCACATCTTCCATCAATTTATATTTCAACTCGTTGGCCAGGATTTTTCCGGCCGCGATATCGTCTCCGTAGGAAAACCCGCCGGGAATAGCCAGGATATCGTAATTATCCAGTTTATCTTTAAGGCTTAAGAACCTGTTTATATGGACTAATTCCGGATCCGCGTCCGACCGCAAAAAAGCAAACGCGGTCTCTTTATCACAATTAGTGCCCGCGGTCCTTAGTATGCAAACTTTAGGTCTCTTCATAATAAATTAATATGTCACTTTTTTCTGTAAAATTTCTTTATAATGTTTACTACTTCTTTAGGGCTGTCCGTAACTTTAAATATATCCAGGTCTTTTTTACTTATGCAGCCGTCGGCAAGCACGGTATCGCAAAACCATTCAAGCATCCCTTTCCAGTATTCCTTACCAAACAGGATGACAGGGAACTTCGGTATTCTCTCGGTCTGGATGAGATTTATAGCCTCGGTAAATTCATCAAGCGTGCCGTAGCCTCCGGGCATGATAACGAATGCCTTGGCGTATTTAACGAACATCACCTTACGCACAAAGAAATAATCGAACTCGACCAGCGTATCCACGTAGGGATTGGGTTTTTGTTCGGAAGGAAGATGGATATTTAAACCTACGGAATGGCCTTTGGCGCGTTTAGCGCCTTTATTTGCCGCCTCCATCATGCCGGGGCCGCTTCCGGTAATGATGGCAAACCCTTCTTTAGCCAAAAGATAAGCCACTTCTTCCCCTAATTTATAGTATTTGTTATCCGGAGGAAGCCGGCTTGAGCCGAATATGGTGACCGCTTTTCCCACCTGGGAAAGCACGTCAAAACCATCCACAAACTCCGACATTATGCGGAATATTCTCCAGGGGTCCTCATCAGTGAAATTCTGTTTCAAGACTTTCTCTTTCTGCATTTTTCCTCCGAGCTACCAGCGTAACGGTTTTTGCCAGGCTTCTTTTAAAGAATCGATATTTAAGTTTAAGCAAACCTTGTTATCTAATCCGCAAACCTTAAAATCCTTCTGTTCGGAAATACAGCCTATCAGCCCAAAAGGCTGGCCCCTAAGGACAGCCTCGAATTCTTTTTGATGGCGCCTCTCCACTTCCACGACGAACCTCGAATTAGATTCCGAGAATAAAACGATTTCGTTACTGGCGTTCGCGGCTTCAAGCGGGGCTTCCGAAAGGAACAATTCCATGCCCAATCCCCCGGAAAAAGCCATCTCCGCCGCCGCGACCGCAAGTCCGCCGTCCGAACAATCATGCATAGCTTTAACCAGCCCAAGCGAGGAAGCCCTGCTCAGCCTGCTGAATATCGCTTTAGCGGATTTAGGGTTTACTTTTGGGACATTATTGCCTGTCGCCCCGAGCAAATCGTAATAATGCGAACCGCCCAGCTCATCGTAAGTCTGTCCGACTATATATATAAGGTCCCGCGGCTTTTTCGCGTACATTGAGACCGTTTTTGCCGTATCTTCCATTACCGCTATCGCGGAGATCAAAAGAGTTCCCGGTATGGACAAAGATTTGTTGTTTACCGCGTACTCATTGTAAAGGCTGTCTTTGCCGGAAATAAAAGGCACGCCGAAACCTTTGGCGATATCGTAACAGCCGTAGGCTGCGCGGACAAGGCTGCCGAGCCTGTCAGGCTTATCGGGATTTCCCCAGCAGAAATTATCCAATATCGCCACTTCCTCAAGCGAACCCCCGGAAGCGATGATCTGGCGCAATGCCTCGTCAATACAGGAAGCCGCCATCCAGTAAGGGTCGATCAGCCCAAACCTGAAATTTATTCCGCAGGAAATGATCAGGCCGCGGGACGAATCAAAAACAGGCTTTGCCACCGCCGCGTCCGAAGGGCCGTCATTTGCGATACCAACCAGGGGTTTTAATACGGAAGCCCCCTGGACTTCATGGTCATACTGGCGTATCACCCATTCCTTGGAACATATATCGTAATGCGAAAGCAATCTTAAAAGGTACTTGGAAAGGTTTTTTTCTTCGCCAAGCTTCGGCTCTTTGTGCCTGGACTGGACGTAAAGCGCCTTTTTCTCTATCGCGGGAATACCTTCATGCAAAAACTCCATGTCCATTTCACAGACCAAATTACCTTTGTAATAAAGCTGGAGTTTCTTAGTGTCTGTAAATTCCCCGATCACCGTGGCTTCGACATTCTCGTCCTTAAAAACTTCCAGCAGTTCATTTATATTTTCTTTCGGGACCGACAATACCATTCTCTCCTGCGATTCCGATATCCAGATCTCCATATAAGACAACCCGGAATATTTTAGCGGCACTTTGTCCAGATCAACCCTTACTCCAAGTTCCTGCCCCATCTCACCCACCGCGCTGGACAATCCTCCGGCGCCGCAATCGGTAATGGCGCTGTATAGGTTCCTGTCGCGAGCCTGAAGGATGGTATCGACCATTTTCTTCTCTTGTATGGGATTGCCGATTTGGACCGCTCCGCTGGAAATTGTTTCCGACTCGTGGGTCAATTCACCCGAGGAGAAAGTCGCGCCATGGATGCCGTCCCTGCCGGTCCTTCCCCCGACCACCACCGCCAGGTCCCCGGTTTTAGTGCACTTAAAGGATTTATCTTTAGGCATGATGCCTACTGTGCCGCAGTAAACCAGGGGGTTGCCGACAAAACGTTCATGGAACAGGACCGCTCCGTTTACCGTAGGGATACCCATTTTATTGCCGTAATCGCGCACTCCCGAAACAACGCCTTTCATTATGCGCTTGGGATGCAAAGTACCTTTGGGCAATTTGCCTAAGGGATAGTCTGGCGGGGCGAAACAAAAAACATCGGTATTAAGAATGGGCTTGGCGCCCAGCCCCGTGCCCAGAGGATCGCGTATTACCCCGCCTAACCCGGTGTTGGCACCTCCGAAGGGCTCCAACGCCGAAGGATGGTTATGCGTCTCCACCTTAAAACATACATTGTATTTTTCGTCAAAACGTATGACCCCGGAATTATCCTTAAAAACAGAAACACACCAGGGCTTCTTCAATTCCCTGGTGACCTTCATTATGGTAGACTTAAGCAGGCTGTTGATCTTTTTCTTTTTTGTCCTGGATTTGTCCAGCTTCTCGGTATATTCGATCTTGCCCCTGAAAGTCTTATGCCAGCAGTGTTCCGACCAGGTCTGCGCTACGGTTTCCAGTTCGCAGTCCGTGGGATTACGTTTCAGTTTTTTGAAATAATTTTTTATCTGGCGCATTTCGGCCAGGTTCAGGAATAACTGCCCTTGCTTGCTGATCCGCTCCAATTGCTTGTCAGAGGCGCCAAGTAAATCCACATTGACCGGGCTAAAACTGTAATCAGCCCCGGAGGCGGACTGCGGATGTATACCCTGGCCCTGGGATTTAACTACATGCTGTATTAATTTGTTATAAAGTAATTTGTCGCAGATGGTTTTAAGCTGGATGGGAGAAAGCCGGCCCTGAAGGATATATTTTTTGGAGGTTTTCACGGAATCGGCCCGCCCCGCGATCCCGATATCCTTTATGGCTTTCAAAGTCGATTCCTCGACCGGGTCCATTACGCCGGGATTATAAGCGACTTCGACGATGGACTCGTTCTGGCCTCTGGATTCGAAAGGGCTGTTTAGGGTATAATCCTGGGAGATATTATCCGCGAGGAGTTCCTCGCAGATCCTTGAGATCTCTTCCTGTGAAAGCGCGCCTTCAATAGTATAGACTTGCATGAAACGGACATCCTGGACGCATTTAATGCCGAGGTCCAGGATATCTTTTTTGATACCCTCTCCGACGGCGTCGAAAACCGTTGGTTTATCTTTTATCTCAATTCGCCACGACATGAAAAACTCCGCTTCAATTTAGGCAGGCACTTTGGTTGCCCATAGAAAAACAGGACAGGAGTAAGATTTGCCCTAAATTACCGAATTATTGTTTTTGGTCTTTTTGCTGTTCTCTCTGCGCTCTTGTTATAACAGGTTTTTTGTTCCTATTCTCCTCATCGGGATTTATGGCGCGAAAAATCGGCATATTCGCCTCTGTAGCCACATATATAACGTTAGGATTCTCGTTAAGGGTATTTATCCAGAGATAATGCAGGTACTGCTGGGTGAGGCTTTGCGCGATTATCTCCTGGGCGTCGCGGATGCCCCCGGCTTCGATACGCTTTCTCTCCGCCTCCTGAGTTTCTCTTTGCAGGATGAATTTCATCCGCTCGGCTTCCTGTTCCGCCTTTAATTTCTGTTCGATCGCGTTGCTCACCGTGGGAGGCAAAGTTATCGCCCTCAATAAAACTCTTTCGATGACTACTCCCCTGTCGCTTACCATGCCGTTCAAAGAATCATATATGGCCTGGGCGAGCATTTCTCTTTCCGAAGTGTACAAAGCCTTCGCTTCATGCGCGACAGTTACTCCCCGGGCGGCGGCGCGATATTGGGGCAGCAAGATCACTTCTTTGTACCAGGCCCCTACTGTCCTGTATACATCTACCGCCCTCTTTTGATCAAGCCTGTACAATACGGAAAGATCCAGCGAAATATTCAGCCCTTCCTTCGAAGGGACACTCATCGTTTCCTTGTCTTCCTGGGTCCTTATGGACATATTCACCACTTTAGCCAGGGGATTTACGAAATGGATGCCGCTATTTAAAGCGTTCGGGGAAACTTGCCCGAAAATGTCCACTACGCCGACATAACCGGCTGGCACGATCCTGACCATGCTGAAAACTATCCCTATAGCCAGGCCTATAAGCGTTGTCACCACGATCGGCCTTATGGAGCCTGTTTTAGAAGTCTGCACGAACACCACTCCCACGATAAAACCAACGGCCAGAATTATCAAGATCCCCATCTGTCAACCTCCCTTGGCGGAAAACACCCCTTAATACCTTCTCTTTTTCCTGGAATAATCCTTAAAAATCTTAAAAGCTCCCGCGGCTAAAAGCCCGGAGAACGTGGCGGCTAAAAGTTTTCCCGGCTTTATTTTTCTTTTCACCAAAACATAAGCCAGGCCCGTCAAAAAGCCTAAAATCGTAAAAAGTAATACCAGCGCCATATACGAATTTATTATAATCCGACTTTATGAAAGATCTTATTTACATTACGCAGATAATAATCAAGGCTAAATACTTTATCCAGCTGTTTTCCATCGAGATATCGCGCCACTTCCTTGTCGCCAAGAAGGCTTTTTTTGAAATCTATCCCGTGCTGCCAGGTATTCATAGCCGCTCTCTGGACCAGATCATATGCTTGCGGCCTTGGCAGCCCTTTCTGCATAAGCGTCAAGAGCACTCTCTGCGAAAAAATAAGCCCCTTGGTCTTTATGAGGTTAGCCATCATATTTTCAGGATAAACCGCCAGGCCCTCTGCGACCTGGATGAATTTATTGAGCATATAATCCAAGGCGAGAGTGGAATCAGGCATGATTATACGCTCTACTGAAGAATGGCTGATGTCGCGCTCATGCCATAAGGTAATATCTTCCATGCCGGCAAACGCGTTTGCCCGCAGTATCCTGCTTAAACCGCAGATCCTCTCGCAGATCACCGGGTTCCTTTTATGCGGCATGGCGGAAGAGCCTTTCTGGCCCTTTCCGAAGGGTTCTTCCGCTTCCAGGACCTCTGTTTTCTGAAGATGCCTTATTTCCGTGGCAAACTTTTCCAAAGAAGATCCGGCCAACGCCAGAGCCGCCAAATATTCGGCATGCACATCCCTCTGGATCACCTGTGTCGATATCTTAGCGGGCTTAAGCCCGAGTTTCTTGCAGACATAGGCTTCGACTTGGGGGTCAATATTGGAGTATGTCCCTACGGCGCCTGAAAGTTTTCCGATTGAAACCGCCTCTTTCGCGGTTTGCATGCGGACCAGGTTTCTTTTTGTTTCATCATACCAAAGCGCCAGTTTCAATCCGAACGTGGTAGGCTCAGCGTGAATTCCGTGGGTCCTGCCGATACATACGGTATTTTTGTACTTATTGGCTTTGACCGCAAGCACCTTAAGCAAACGCCCGAGGTCATCTATCAATATATCGGCGGCCTGAACCAACTGCACGCCAAGAGTGGTATCCAGGAGGTCGGAAGAAGTAAGCCCCATATGCAGGTATTTAGCGTCCCGGCCTATACTCTGGCTGACATTACTCACAAAAGCCACTACATCATGCTGTGTTTTTTCTTCGATTTGCCTGATACGGGCGAGGTTAAACCTGGCTTTCTTTCTGATGCGCGCGGCCGCGCCTGGAGGGATAAGCTTTTGCCTGGTTTGAGCCTCACAGACCAGAAGCTCTATTTCAAGCATGATCTTGAATTTATTTTCTTCCTGCCAGATCGCGGACATCTCCGGCAAGCTGTATCTTTCAATCATCTCCGGCTCCTTATAAATGCCTGCAGCAATGTTATTTAGTAAACGGAAAAACGACCTCTATTATTATAGCAAAAATAACGATTCCTGCAACGAAAATAGACAGTTATATGGCTATTTTAATGTATTGCTTTATAATACAAAATAAAACTTGACAAAAACCTAATCAATGCTATATTTTATCTATAATAAGTTTTAAGGAGATATAAGTTGCAAGAAGCATTCACAAACCGTAAAGCCTAGGACTCTAAAAAAGCTTTACGGTTTTTTTGTGTTCCGGAGGGAGGTGACAG
>JAQULD010000010.1 GCA_028719045.1 Candidatus Omnitrophota bacterium
ATAACCGTAAAAATTGTGGCCGTGCGGTGTGTGTATTATAGCCGGCCCTGTGGCGGATAAAAATGCCGCGGCCCTGCCCAAAGTTCCCGCCTTGGCCGTATGGGTATGAACTATGTCAAATCTCTCTTTTTTAAAAAAAACATACAGCTTGATAAAAGCGATCAAATCATTTAAAGGCTCTATATTGCGCTTTAATTGCGGGATAACCGTGATTTTATCGCCGAATTTACCCATGAAGGCGGAAGTTTTCGCGCTGGGATGCTCTGTCAATCCGACTACCAGCCTTACATCAAAGATATCCGAATCAAGGTGGGAGCAGATTATGCGCACGATATCCGGGGACCCTCCCCAATCCATCCTGGTAATAACCTGGGCGACTTTTATCTTTTTCATGATCAATACCTGTACAATTCAGTGCACCTCGCGCATACAGGGAATGACTTATTTGCGCGAAGCGCCAGGCGGAACTTAATGGCGTCATCGCCGTTCCAGACTTTAAGGAATTTCTCTTCTTTTAAATTCCCGAAAGAATAGCTGAAATTCAAACACGGCCTTACTTCCCCGTCCGGGAAAATATAAGCCGCGATCCAAGGGCTTAAACAGCGCCCGGAATATCCAGCGGGCTTATATCCGGGGTCCTGGTAATAAGCCAGGAGCTCTTTATAGGAAAAATTCGGGTAAAAATCAACATTGAAAGCGTATTTCGCGGAAAGTATTTGCTGTATCTTTTCGTGCAATATCACCGGGTCTATCCCCGGCTTTGAAATAAATCCTTCCCAGTCGAGGCTGTCGCATCCCAGTTCTTCATTAAATTTTTTTTGCCTTTCGATAAGTTCTTTCTCGATAAAAATAAGGTTATGGTAAGTAAGGGAATCCGCTCCGGCGTCCCCGGCTACCTGCGTCATCTGTTCCAGGAATTTATAATTAAGCCGGTTTATGGTACACTGAAGGTTCACCAAAGGCTTCTTTGTCTTTAAACTTTCTTTGGCCGCCTTTACCTTTTTTAATCCGCGCATTATCCTCTCGAACAGTCCGGGCATGCCCCTGATCTGGTCGTGCAAAGAAGCATTCCCGTCAAGGGAAACATTTAATTCATCCAACCCGCTTCCTGCAATTTCTTCCGCTGAATCCTCTATCATGGAACCGTTTGTAATCATCAAACAATGCATGGCCTTTTGTTTTATATGTTTAATGGCCTCGATACATCCGGGGTGAAGCAAAGGTTCGCCTCCGAAAAGTGTAATATTGGGCTTAAATGAAGAAACATCTTCAATTATTGAACGCAATTCCTGCGAAGAAAGCTCCTGGCGTACATACTGCGCGCTTTGTTGCCTGGTAACCCCGCCTTCTCCCCATTGGCCGCACATAATACAGCGCAAGTTACAACGGTGGGTCAAAAACAAGGTTATCGATTCCGGAGGGGAGCTCGTCCCCTTTGAGGCCAAATAGCACAAATTCGCTTTAAGGCGCCTTGTAAAAACCCTCCAGGCGTATCCGGGCTGCCTTAATGTCTTACCGGCAAATCTTTTTAAGTTTCTTAACGGTATCATCCTTTTATGGCCTCGATTATTTTTTGCAGGTCCGCGCTCTTTAACCCCTGATGCACCGGAAAGGTCAAAAGGTGCTCCGCCAGGTAGCCGGCGTTGGCAAAATCATTCTCAGCGTATCCTAAATCAAACATCCGGTGCAGCGGATTTAAATACATCCGGGAAGTTTCTATGCCGTATTTAAACAACCGGCCTTCCACTTCGGCTATCCTCTCTGTATCCTTAAACAATATCGGCAGGCGGCTGAATACCGGGTATGTGCGCTCCGGAATGGCCGGCAAAATCAATCCATCGTCCCCTTTTAAAGCGTCGAGAATGAACATCCCGTTATCATGGCGCAAAGAAAAAATTTTTTCGATCTTCTGTAATTTAAGCATCCCTAACCCGGATTGAAAATTAGTAATTATCCCCGCCTCGAAATCCTCCTGCGGGCTTAACTGTTTAAACCGGGATATGAAATGATACCCTGCCCCGTAAATAAAAGGATTAGTGGCAAAATAAAAAGCTAAAAGGCTTAAAGCGGCCCGAAATTCATCTTTTCTGCTTGGCGGTGGACAAAGCTCCTTGCATATACCCTCGATTTGCGCGCGGAACTCAAACGAACCGGTAGCGATGCATCCCCCGGAATACAAAGCCAGGTTCTTGCCACGGTTAAAGCTGAAAAAGCTCGCGTCGCCGAAACAGCCGACTTTCCTGCCCTTGACCTCGGAACCCATCGCCTGCGCGCAATCCTCGATTACAAAAATTCCGGGGGGCAGGCTCTGCTTTAGGAGACCTATATCAGCCATGCCTATCCCGAACATATGCACGCAGACTACCGCCAAAGTGTCCCCGGAAACCTTCTTCTGCAATTCCTTGCTGTCCAGGTTAAAATCCCCCAGGGAAATATCGCATAATACCGGAGAGAGCCCGGCTTTTCTTACCGCCACAACCAAACTCCCCGCGGTATAGGCAGGCAGGACCACTTCTTTCTTTTCCGACTTTTTCTTGAGGGCTTCGAGAATTATGTAGAAAGCGGCTATCCCCGAATTGGTCGGATAAACGCATTTTTCCTGTAAAAAGTTAGCCAGGGACAAACCGAATTCATTTACCGAAAAATCTTTAAATAAATATTCCGCCGCGAGCAATAAATCGATAAACCCCGCGGAAGAAGTGATTATGGGCACTTTCCTTATCATTCTTTTCTCGCCTTTATGATTATGATCGGAGCTAATGCCTTCGGACAGAATCCTCCTACGGTTTCTGTCTCCAATACGGTAAACCCCAGCTCTTTTAGTATAACCTGAATCTGGCGCTGGTTATAGGTATTTAACGGAAGGTTTTTCACCGAGTCATCGTAATATCTCGCTAGTCCGTATTTCAGTTTAAGCAGCGGATTAAACGAGTTCCTGATATCAAAGACTATTATCCCGCCCTTTTTGCATATTCTCTTCATCTGCGCCAATACTTTTTTCACGGTTTCAATGGAATCGAGGTTAAAAAAAACATTTATGCAGGTTATCGCGTCGAAAAACTCATCCTCGAAAGCCAATTCTTCGGCTTCCTGCAGTAAAAGGCGGACGTTCCTGATTAAAAGCCCCTCGCACCTCTCTTTTGCGTTCTTTAGCCTCAAACTATTATTATCAACTCCCCACAATTCCAGCTCAGGCCGGGCTTTCGCCAGCCGCGCCAAAAAAAGCCCTTCCCCGCATCCTATATCGGCGAGTTTCCCCTTTACCTCCCGGCATAAATAAAAGACCTTCTCCCGGACTTTTTCCTGCCAATACCCCCCGGAATATTCTTCCCTCTGGCTTGGTTTGGACAACTTCCTGTGAAGCCACAGGTAAAATCTTTTTAGCATGGCTTTTACCTCTTTTTAAGCCTTTAATAAAGAAAAACAGGCATTTACCACTTCTTCTGGTTTGATCATTTTTAAGCATTTAAGCGAAGCGCATTTAAACTTAGAACAAGGAGCGCACGCCGTTCTATTATAAAATACTATCGCCTTCCCTGATATATTTCTCGGGTCGAACCTCGTGATGTCACCAGGACCGAATAAAGCGATTTGAGGTATCCCCAGCGCCGCCGCCATATGCATAGGCCCGGTATCGCAGGAAATAAAGACCCTGCACCTTTTGATTAAAAACAGAAGTTCTTGCGTATTAAGCCTGCCGGACAGATCTATAACTTTAGCGCCGGAAACCCCCGCCAGCCTTTTTGCCAAATATCCCTCTTCGCGGCTGCCGGTTATAATGAATTTACAATCAAATTTAGCGCTTACCTGCCGCATAACCTCCCCGAAATTCTCTATCGGCCACCTGCGTGAAGGCATCCCGCCCGGATGGATGCCTATAACGATATCCGCGCCGCTTACTCCGCAACCCGACAAGATACCGTCTATATTGTTTTGCGCTTCTTGATCGGGGGCAAACTCTATTTTCTTATCTTTAAGGTATATACCTAAAGCGTTGACCGTGTCTATATCGTATTCCATTTCATATTTTTCCCCCAGGTCCTTTTCGGGCACTTTCAAATCAAAGAAAAAACCGCGGTTCTGGGTATCTCTGCCCATAGAGGCTTTCGGGGAAATAAATTTAAATACAAAGAACATTTTCAGGGCGCTCTGCCAGCTGAGCATGGTCCTCATGTTTATCGCCAGGTCGTACTTGTTTTTTCTCAATTTAAGGAGCAAACCGGATAACGCGAAAATATTTTTCCTGAATATAAATATGTTATCGAAAATACGGTAATCACCTACGAGCCGGGCGGCCCGCTCCACTAACAGCACATCGATAACCGCTCCTTTGTACTGTTGCCTTAAAGCCCTGAGTGCCGGCTGCGACAGCAATAGGTCGCCTATCCCACCCAGGTTAATGACAAGTATTTTTTTGATGTTATTTAATTCCATAAATCTTATCCAGTTGGGATTTAACCGCGGAGAATACCTCGTCAACCCCGATCAAATCCAGGCATTCCCGGCGTTCGCATTCCGCCTTGCCGCAAGGGCTGCAGGAAAGGGCCTTCCTTATCACCACGTGGTTCTTTCCCGCGGGCCGCCACAAGACAGGGTCGGTCGGCCCCATCATGGAAACCGTAGGCACCCCTAATGCCGCCGCCAGGTGCAGCGGCCCGGAATTATTACAGACCAGCAATTTACAGCCCGATAAGAAAAAGACAAGGTCCTTCATACCGGTTAATACTACCCGCGCGTTATTGTTGTTTATTCCCTGCGATATATACCCGGCCAGTTGTTTTTCCTCGAATGAACCCAGGACAGCCAATTTCACCTTGTATCGCTCCAATATCTTTTTCCCGAGCAGGGCAAATCTGTCCGCGCCCCAGCGCTGAGATTTATAATATCCTCCGGGGTGTAACGCTATCACCAATTCATCCGTGTTTTTTTTATCGAGCCTTAACCTGGGCTCGGTTACGATCACAGGGACCCCGAAAGAATTTAATACTTCCAGGTTCAACTCCGCCATGGTTTTTCCGGCAAAACTTTCCGCGCAAATTTTATGGGTGAACAAAAGCTCCCTGAACCCTCCTTTAAAACCCGCCCTTACCGGAGCCCGGCTCATAAAGGCAAGTAAAGCCGAATCAAGCCTCCAGCCGCATAAAAGATCCAACGCCAGGTCGAACTTTTGTTTTCTTATCTTTCCGGCCGCGGCAAAAACATTTTCGCAGACAATTACCTGGTCTATGTCCTTTACCAAACCCGCCAGGTCTTTCAGGTACGGCCTTACCGCCACGGTTATGCGGGCTTTGGGGTATTTGAGCCTAAGATTATCGAACACCGGAAGGCTTAAAATAAAATCCCCCATCCTGTCGATCCTGATGACTAAAACGCTTGAAACCTCTGTCGCCCGGTCAGAACGCGCAGGGAAAGCAAGTTTCAGAAGACAAATTAAGGGGAGCCTCAAGAAAAAATAAATGAGCAGGGCTATTTTCTTTATCTTCATTTTAATCCTGTTCCTTTAAACGGTTTAGCGTGGATTTCCAGGGCGTCAAAAAACATCCTGCCTGTAAAAAAATAAACCAAACCATTGATCCCGTTAAGCAGGTGTTCATGCCATCTAAGAGAGCCATAGTCTGGGAGCACCGCGCTCACCTCAAAACCTGATTTCTCTAAAAGCCGGGTTATCGTTTCTTTTTTAAAAAAATTCAGATGCAGTTCCCTGTCATGCGGGCTAAAAAGATGCTGCCTTTTTCCCTTAACTACCCGGTACAAAAACCGGTAAACCTTATTATCAAGATTCGGCAGGGCTAAAAGCAATACGCCGTCCTCTTTCATAAGCATCCTTACTTTATTTAATACCGCGGAGGGGTCTTTTGTGTGTTCCAATACGTGCCATAGAGTCACCGCGTCGAATTTTATCCCGGAGAAATCAATATCTTCCACCTGGCCCTCAAAAATCGGGAAGCCGAGTTTTTCTCCGGCATATTTAACCGCGAAAGCGGATAATTCAGTGCCGCTCGCCTCCCAGCCGTCAAGCTTAGCTAATTCCAAAAAGAGCCCTTCCCCGCATCCCACATCAAGGAGCGAGCCTTTCCTCCCTGAATACTTATCCAGGGCCGAAAGCCTTTTCTTCCACATGGCGATTCGCGCCCGCCTCTGCTGCTTAAGCCAGGGCTCATAATAATTTTCTGAATAACTTTTTTTAAGGAATTCCGCGTCAGGGCTTGGTTCAACAAAAGCGAAACCGCACTCATCGCACTCCAGAACGGAAAATCCCAAAGGGCAACTTTCCAAAACCTTAAAAAAATGATTGCCGCAGGCAGAGCAAAGCCCGGAGGATTTTCTTATCCCCAGGGCCCGGGCATAAATATTTTCTAATGACCCAAGATGCGCGCTAACGGTATATTTGCCTTTAAAACGCAGGATTCCCTGCTCTCTTATCGCCTCTTTTTTTAGGGGGTCTTTAAGCAGGGCAATTACCGCGGACGCCAGCGCGCGGCCATCCCCCGCAGGCACAAGCGTTCCGGAAACCCCATCCTCTATTATTTCCTCAAGGCCTCCCACTTTAGAAGCTACCGCGGGAACGCCCGCCGCCATGGCTTCCGCCGCCACTCTTCCGAAGGCCTCAGAGATCTTTCCTTTTTCCGCTTTCAGTTCAACTGAAGGGACGGCCAGGACATCGAAACCGGCTATAACACTAAGCGCGTCATGCCTGAAACCGGTAAAAAAGAAGCTGTTGCCGATACCCAGCTCTTCGATGCGCTTTTTTAAAAGGTTTAAGTAATTATTGATTTCAAGCCCGGATGACGCGGTGTCTCCGACAATAAAAAAGTAGCTGTCCGGAATTTCCTTTTTTATTAAACCGGCGGCTTCTATGAAATATTCGTAGCCTTTCATAGGGTCTATCCTGCCGACAGCTCCTATGGCCACGGCTTGTTTTGGCAGGTTAAATTCCTCTTTTAACGCTACAGGCGAGATATTATCCGGCGCATCCACGCAATTAGGTATAACTGTGAATTTATCCCTGCATTGCCCGGCTTTTCCGCAAAATTCTCTCACAGCGGCATCCGAGACCGCGATAGTCAGTTTAGACAACCTCACGAAAAGACGGTCCCGCCAGCTGAAGGGATAAATTACCCTTAGATGGCCTATGAACGCAACGCCGGCAATGCGGCTGGCGATTGCCGCCCTGATATCCAGGGAATTGACATGCACGAGATCAATCTTGTTTTTCTTTATAAAGCGCAACATTTTCCAGATGACATAAGGCTCTGAAAAAAGATTACCCCGCTTAAAAACAGCCGGTTCAACGGCCGCTTCCTTTAATTTCCCGATAAAAGGCCCTTCGGCATAAGAAACCGCGAACGGCCTGAATTTTTTCCTGTCCAGGTTCTTTAAGACAGCCAAGATACTCATTTCTCCCCCGCCAATATGCGCGAATGGAGAAACATACAGGATATTGATCATATTTTTTCTTCTTTAATCAAAAAACCGCAGTTTTAATAAAACCCATAAAGCGACGATCCCGTCTTTCCAGTTAATCTTCTTGCCTTCCGCCACGCTTCTCGGAGAATAAGAGATCGGCACCTCAGCTATTTCTATCTTTTTCTTTAAGATCTTAGCGGTCACTTCAGGGCAGAATTCGAATCCGTTGCATTTAAGCTCAAATGATTTTAAGACTTGGGCCCTGAAAACCTTGTAACATGTCGGCTCATCTGTTATACGCGACCTGTAGATCAGATTTGTCCACCAGCTTAAAACACGGCCGCCCCAATAATAGCGCATATACGAATATTTGTTATTTTTATTAAGTATCCTTGATCCATAAACCACCTGCGCCCCTTGCGATAAAATCGGCTTTATAAGCGCGGGGTAATCGCGCGGGTCATATTCGCAATCCGCGTCCTGGATCAAAATAATGTCCCCGCTTGCTTCTTTGATGCCGCGCCTGATTGCCGCCCCCTTGCCGAGGTTTTTTGCCTGTTTCCTGTAAAGTACCGGAAAACCTGACTTTTTTACCGCCTCTTGCGTAGAATCAGTAGAACCATCGTCTACCACTATTACTTCCCTGTCCACGCTCAAGTTTACCGAAAAAACCTGCCGCAGGACTTCTCCGATTGTCCTTTCTTCGTTATACGCCGGAATAATCACGCTTAATTTCATTTTTTCACCCTGTATATGAAGGTTTTGACCGGCCCTGCGCCGGAATATACTTTTTCAAAGCCTTCCTTGTATCTTTCCACCAGGGGCAATAAATAATCCCTGGAGTCATCACGGTATATTTTGTTCTGGTCAATAATAAGGTAATCGGCTTTATTCTTTAAAATATAACTATATTGCTCTTTAGGATCAACGGTTTTAATGAACTTCATCCCGCGGATCCCGTTTGTGTAAACCAATATCCAGTACGGGTACCTTGAGATCACAACACTGTCCCTGCTTACATTGCTTTCCAGCCAATCCACGGAACGGATAAACGATTCCTCGGCAGGGGTAAAAGGGGAATGCTTTTCCCCGGAGATCGCTTTAAGATTGCCGGCAACAGCAAGGCAGACAAATAATATTATTAGCGGATAAAATAAACCCGGTTTGCAGGACGCGCCCTTTATACCCAGCAAAAAATAATAGAGCAAAAACGCAAGGACAGGCACTAAATATCTTGCCCCGTGATGGGTCCAGGACAGATAAAACATAAAGGAATAGACCGCGACATAGAGGTCAGTTAACGCCCAGCCTTCTTTTTTTATCTTAAGCAAAAATCCCGCCAAAATAAAAACAGCCAGCAATAACCCAACGATAAATTTATAAACGAATAATTTATCGGACGGGTCGATTTGGGCAAGAAACGGGCTAAAGAACAGATCAGGGAGTTCCTTGCCGACCGTGGCACAGAGATTATAAACCCAGCGGCCGATAAATCCCGTTACCCCTAAGGTCCGCACGCTAAACTCGCTTATATAATCGGATCTGGCGGAAATTAAATTACTCCAGATCCAGGGAGCCAGGCCAAGCGCGCAAACGCCGCAGAAAAGAACCGCTTTCTTTAATTTTCCTTTAAGAAATAAAAACAACGCAATGGATATTAATAAGGAAACGCCTATAATGCGCGTATAGAAAGTAAGTAAAGCCGCCAGGACCGCGGCGAAGAAATATATTCTTTCCGGGCTTTCTTTATCTTCATAGCGGATAAAAAAATACAGCGACAGTAAAGAAAACAGAGTATACGGTATCTCAGTAAGTATTGAACGCGAGTAAAAAGCTATTTGCGGGCTTAAGGCGAACAAGGCCAGAACAGGAATGGCCAGATCTTTGTGAAAAAACTTCTTACCCGCTAAAAAGACCACGAACAACAATACCAGTGCAAGCAGGGCGCTAAGTAATTTAAGCGCGAAATAATCGCGCGGCAGTAAATATACCACAGGGGCTATGATCCAGGAGTATACCGGGGGATAGTAAGGCCGCAGCGCAACCTGCGCGCCGAAAAGACCATGATTTAAACATCCGGCAATATTTTTTGCCTTAGTGATGTAAATAGCGCTGTCCTCCTGGACAGGAAAAGACCCGTTTAACCCCGCGAAATAAAATACCGCGGCGGCGGAGAAAATTACCGCTAAAATTAAAATTTTATGTTTAATTATCCAGGACATTGTTTATTATTTTTTCCAGCCTTTCACCGAAACGGAGGGTGTTAAACTCTTCCGCCGCCCTATTCTTGGCGTTCTCTCCCAGCTTGTCCCTAAGGCCTTTATCCCCCAGTAATCTTATTAAAACACGGCTTAATTCCCCGGGATTATCAGGTTCTACCAAAATCCCAGTTACACCGTCGAGCACCGCATCTGGTATGCCGCCGCTTTTCGCGCCTATTGAAGGCTTCGCGCAAGCCGCAGCCTCAAGGTAGGCGATCCCAAAACCTTCCACTTCGCCTCGTTCAGGTATTTCTTTGCTTACCATCGCGAATATATCGCAGCAGGAAAAATAATCCGCGAGTTTATCCTCTCCGGCATTACCCTCAAAAATAACTTTCCCGGCTAACCCGAGTCCGGCGGCCGTTTCTTTAAGCTCAGCGGAAAGCGGGCCGTCCCCGACCACCAGGTAAACTGCGTTCGGGAATTGTTTTAAAACTTCAGGCAAAGCCTGGATCACGGTTTTATGGCCTTTACTCTCAACTAACCTGGCCACGGTAAGGATCACAAGCTTTCCTGCAAACCTGGTCATTCCGCAATGGCCCGCCTGCCCGAATCTGGCCGCGTCAACCGCCGGATGCAGCACCGCTATTCTTTCTTCACTTATGTTTTCTTTTAACAAACTGAGCGTAAAATTACTGTTGGCTATTATTAGAGACGCGTTTCTTAAAACGAGTTTCATAAGCCAGGAAGCCTTTTTGCTGCGTTTCGGCCCATAAACATCCAGGCCGTGCGCGAAAACGATATACGGGACCCCTAAGGATTTCTTTAAAAGAAAAGCGGCAACTCCGGCGATAGACCAGGTATTTACCAATACGAGCTTTACCCTGTGGTTAACACAATAACCCAAGCCATAGCTAAAATAACGCAGCGCGCTCCCGGCGTATGAATCAAATATCTTTTGCGCCTTTAAGTTTTTCAGGCGGTGGATATCTAATCCTCGTTCACCCGCCCCATTATCGCCTTCGCCAAGCGGGGCAACGATATGCACGGCTTCCCCCAGCTGCTTAAGAGCGCAGGCAATATCAAAACTATGCCTGGCCATACCTCCGCCCTGGGGAGGGAAATCGATCGTAAGGAATAAAATTTTTTTTACAGTTTTTTGCATACCAAGAGGCTCATTATAGACTTTTTCTCCGGGCAATAAACGCTGTCCAGAAAATAAAACACCGCCGCGCAGGAATCTATGAGCCGCGCGGAAATCCTTTTTAACAAGCTGTCACTTAAAAAACCTGCGGGGTTCCTGCTCATAAGCGAAAAAACAGGCACCACCCCCAGTACACCTATTCCGTTAGCGCCAAGGATATCCGTATAAGTTTTAAGGCTGCGGTACCTGACGTGGCTGGCACCCCCCAATTCAGGCCTTAGCGCGTCGGTGATCAGGATGTGCGCGCCTTTTACGGAACATGAAGCTATATTCTTGACCGCCCGCGCGAATCCCGGCTCATCCGTTATATGGTAGAGGACGTCAAAAACATTTATAAGGTCGAATTCCTCCTTTAAAGGGAATTCTTCCGAAGAGATATCGGATTTGTAAAAGCGCGCGGAAGGGAATTCCTCCTTCAGGGAATCAACGCTTATGTCGGTTATATCGATACCCACTAATACTCCGGCGCTATTACGCAAATAATAGTCCACGAAAAAACCCGTGCCGCAGCCTATATCAAGGACCTTGCGCCCCTTTATACCTATCGCGTATTTCGCGATAGTTCTATCTAAGGCCTTTGCTTTTAGCTTATACATGTATCTATTGTAATATTCGCTAAAACCCGCGTGGCCTGTGCCGACCAGGGAGAATTTACCACGCAGCCTGTCTTCCCAGTATTCTTTATTCTGATAAGTCATTTCTCTTATATATTTTTATTTTTTCTTGCTATGATTTCCCCGTAACTTGTAATGTTTTTCACAAAAACACCTTCCAGGTCCTCGATTTTATATCCGGCATCAGTTAAAAAAGACACTATAGACCGGCTGTCAGTGCCGTATTTTTCCCAGGCATAGGGATGAACTTCGATAAAAATCGCCCTCGGGAAACCGGCCTTCCTTTGAAGCAGGTTTTTGGCCCCTAAAAGCACCCTGCCTTCGAATCCTTCCACATCGATCTTAAGGATATCCAGCCGGCCATCCCCAAAAACCTGATCCAGGGTCGTCGATTCCACTGGCTCATCCTGGGCAGTATCCGCGCAAGCGCATGGGGACACTGAAGAAACAGAACTGCCTTTCATTTGAAACCTTACTTTACCCTGCACATCGCCCGCTACAGATTCGATTATTTTAATTTCACAGGGTATCTCATTCAATTTAACGTTTTCTCTCAATAAAGCCAGATTATTCCGGTCTGGTTCAAAAACAACGATCTTCCCGTTCCTGCCCGCCCTTTTTGCCAAAGCAATCGTATACAAGCCTCCATACGCGCCTACATCCGCGATGACATCATTTTCTTTGACTTCCCGCATCAATTTTTCCCAAACCTTCGGTTCGTAACTTTCGGGAAAAGACCTTAACTTGTGGGACAAAAAAAGCGAATCAGTATTATTAATATTGCGTTTTAATCCTTTATTAAAAATAATAGTGAGCCAAAATTCATATATTGGAGTAAATGGGACCCATAAACAATTCAGCCGCCTCAAAAAAGGAAAATGCCTGATATTTCGCGCAATTCTCTCTAACAGGTACATAATTTTTTCTAACGTGGTTTTTGCTTCTTAAACAAATACGTGTAAACACCCAGGAGTTTACCTGTTAGCGCGTATACGCAATAGAGCAATCTACGCAAATCCAGATGGCTGACCGCGTAAAAAATAAATTGATACAAACCGGGGCTTGTATCGTCACCCCAGAAAAACTCATAAAAAAAGACAATAATCTTCTTTGACCCTTTGGAATGCTTGAGCTTCACATAAATACTGTTGTGGTGAAGCCCGATTATTCTCCGGATAGTCTGGTCTGGTCCGAAGCCTTCCAGGACATTCGCCGCAAAATGCAGCACCCTTAAGTCCGGATCGCAGATAACCTTGTATCCTGCCTCCTTTACGGACTGACAGGCATCATCCTCGAACCTTCTCCAATAAGGAAGCAGCCGTTCATCGAACTTTCCTACGAGGCTGCGCCGGAAACTCATATTGCACCCGGCTAAACTATCCGCTTCCTGAACGCTTCCGGGGACCTTGCTTGCGTTTGTTATCCGTTTTCCATACCAGGTTATTTTGGCAAAAATATCCGTGGATTCCACTACCGGCTTATTCAGGACGACCGGTATGACCGGACCGCCTACGCCGCCTATTCCGGAGTCGGCTTCGTAACGGCCGACGATCCGGGCTATCCAATCTTCTCCGGCTACGCCATCATCGTCAATAAAACAAACGATCTCTCCGCTCGCGGACTCAAGGCCCCTGTTTTCAGCATACACTATATCCGCCCTGGAAACGCGCAGTTGTTTAACGGCATTCCCGCGCGAAGAGGACTGTTTTATCTTTTCCACGGCAAAGTGCGTTTCCTTATCGGCTTCGTGGGTTACCACAATAATTTCCTCCGGCATCCTCCGCTGGACCAATAAAGAATTCAGGCACTTTTCCAAGTATGCCGGACGCCCGTATGTGGCTACAATCACTGAGACCGTCATTTTATGCTCCATAAGCTTCTTTATATACTTCCAGCGTTTCCCTGGCGGTTTTTTCCCAAGGAAAACCTGACGCGATCTTTAACCCCTTTTCTTTAAGCTTATTCCGTAAGCCGGGGTCTCCCAGCACTTTCTCCATGCAATAAGCCAATTCTTGTGTATCTAGCGGGTCAAATGTGACTGCCGCATCGCCTGCCACTTCCAAAGCCCCTGTATTCTTCGAAGCTATAACCGGCACTCCGCATTTCATCGCTTCCAAAACAGGGATGCCGAACCATTCGTAAAAAGTCGGCAGTACAAAGGCTTCGGCCGCGTTATAAACATATGGAAGGTCTTCATGGCCGATATAACCGGTAAAAATTACCCTGTCCGACAAGTTAAGCTGTTTTGACCTTTCTATGACCAAACGGTAAGCCTCATCGATGCCTCCGGCTAAGACAAGCCAGACGGATTCGAACCTGCTGTTTTTGCGGATCAGGGAAAAGGCTTCCAGCAGGGAAAAAAGATTCTTGTTCTTTTCCGCAGCGCCCGCGTAAAAAAGGTACCTTTTCCCGTTTAAATTATATTTTTCTAACACGCCTTCCAGCTTCTTACGGTCTTGTACGGGGCTGAATTCGTCATTTACGCCATAATATACCACTTTGATCTTTTTTTCATCGATCTTTACGCGCCTAAGCAGGTCTTCTTTTACCATGCGGGAGACCACGATGATCCTGGAGGCGCGCCTGGCGATAACCTCGAACCAGCGATTGATCTTCGCGAGTTCATCGCTCTTTAAACCGGCGCGCAACGTTTGAGGGTCAGCCATACCATTAAATGTGGCGACCATCCTTGCCAGCGACGGTATAGGCGTGTAATAAGTAAAATTAAAATTGAACGGGTTATGAAATACATCCAGCTTTCCCACAAACGATTCCACGGGTGGGAAATTGCAGTGTTCCCATAAAGGCTGGACTATTCTTCCCGGGGCTCTCGACCAAACCTGTTTGAAATTAACCTTATTTACCGGGAACGCGAAATTCCCCCTTTTAAAACCGTTGTAAAAAAGCAGAAATATGTCTTCCTTGTCTATTTCAAATAAACTCTCAGCCAGATAATAAACATATTGGCCCTGGCCCCGCCTTTCCAGCTGCAAGATCCTCGCGTCAATGCCGATTTTTAACATAATTCTTTACCTTTAAAAGGATGCCGCTGTTTATCCTCTGATTCAAGATCTGCTGTTGCCTCTCAGACAGCGGGGAACAAATGAGAAAATAAATTTTTTTCATGATCCTGTTTAATAACCCGGGGCTGGCATCCTCAGGGAAACTATGCCAGGAGAGCATCGCTTCAATAAAAGCCCTTAACTTTCTGCCCTGCGACCTATAGAGGCTTATTTTAGATTCGGTTATAGCGGCCTTCATGCGTTCTTTTACAAGCGATATGTCGAGGTTTAATTTCGCTCCATGTTGTTCCACTCCGCTGACGATCAAGTTGACTATGCAAAGCCTCATTTTTACCATATCTTCCGTCAGCGCTTTTCCTTTCCATAGATTATGCTCATGTACCCTGTATGCCCCCAGCGCCTTTCTTATTATAGAATACTCTTTCGCGTAAAATGGAAGGAGCATATTAACATAGCCATCCGCGCAGATGCGTATATCTTCAGGCAAAGCCATGATATTTTTCAAACACGCGGCCTTTACGCTAACCACGGAAGTCTCGGGATTAAAAGGCATGGAGCCTTTTAATAAACCAGCCATCGGATATTTATTGAACAGGATATCCCCTCTTTTATCGGCGAGCTCGCCTATTACCTTATCCCGGCTATCTATTATGTCCATATAATTATAAACCACATCCATATTATCCGACCTGGAGAACTCCCCGGCTACACTTTCCAGCTTATCGGCGTACCAGTAATCATCGGCATCAAGAAAGCAGATTACCTTTCCGCAAGCCTTGTAGAAACCGGCATTTAAAGCCGATGCCTGTCCGCCGTTCTTTTTATAGATATATTCGACCTCGCCTTTATATTTTCCCAACCTGCCGGCCGTATCGTCGGTAGAACCGTCATCCACGACGATTATCTGGGTATCTTTACGGGGGAAAGTCTGGTCCAGGACGCTCTCCACAGCCTGCTCGATAAAACAACCGTAATTATAGGTATCGATTATAACCGAAAAATAAGGTTGTTTCCCGGCGATTATCTCCATAGTTCCATTTTCTTACTTAAAAAGAGATTTAGAAAGATAATACCTTATATCAAAACGGACATTATTGAAAAAGACCAGAATATCTATGGGTAAAAAACCGATTCTTCCGGCCATTACATCTTTAATGACCATTTTCCCCGAATATATAAGGTTATCGTATACTTTGCAGCAGAGATTATAGAAATTATCCGGCCTCCTTCTGCCCCCGGTGCCCGTAAGAGTCCAGCGCGCGAAAGTATTTATAAGGCTCTTCAAATTATCGGTGCGCAGATGATAGGCGACAGCTTCAGGATCATAGATCAAGGTATAGCCTAACCCCCTTAAACGCAGGCTCATATCACAATCTTCGTAATTTGTCCTGAGAGCCGGGTCATACATCCCCGCTTTGATCAAAGCGTTTTTTCTGAACACATTGTTTGAGCCGAAAAGGAACCTCGGATTTATTATTCTTTCATTTCCCCAATGCTGGCGCATGTAAACAGAGCGCCATTTATTGACTACACCGCTCAAATTACTTTCAAGGAGCTTGCCCCCTGCCCCGGCTACATTATCGCCCGTAAAATCCTGCATCAATCTTTGGAGCCATCCGGGTTCCGGCACGCAATCCGCGTCTAAAGAAGCCACATATTCATTCCTCGCGTTCCTAAAAGCGGTATTCCTGGCGCTCGCCAACCCTTCATTCCCGGCGTGGCTTATAATTTTCACCGGATAACGGGAAGCTATTTCGACTGTTTTATCCGCCGAGCCGTCATCAATGACCAGTATTTCATCAGGCGGGTATGTTTGTTTCATCACCCCGGACAGGCATTTATCTATGTAACTTTGGGCATTGTAACAGGGAATGTATAAACTGACTTTCTGCATGTTAAGATTGTTCTCCCCTGGTTTTCCTGGCGGCAATAAAATAATTCCCCCCGCCGAAAAAACGGCTGAATTCGTCTATGAATAAAAACTGAAGGATCTTCCTCCTGACCTTGCCGAAGATTGACCTGGGAATGACTATCCCGTCTTCTTCGCCTTCCTTTATCACCTCAAAACCGGAGCGCGAAAGCATCTTCTTAAGCACAAACGGACTGTAGGGCGCCTTGTGGCCGGGCGTCTGAAGATAAAACTGATGGCCCAGCACTGAATTTATATTAGGTGTTTTGATAAAAAGGACCGCCCCCTTAGGTATGGCCTGTATTATCCCCAAGGCGGTCTTAAAATCGAGGTGCTCAATAAGGTCTGACATGATAAAACCGTCGAAACCGGCTCCTTCCCTTAATACAAAAGCCAATACATCTTCCTGTAAAATCACCGCTTTGGGGTTAGCCTGCCTGCAAAGGCCGATAAAGTCTCCGTTTAATTCCACCCCCACTATCCTTTTCTCAGGGTAAGCGTCCAGAAGAAGCTCCAGGAAAAGCCCCTCCCCGCAGCCAAGGTCGGCGATGCTCCTGCAATCCTTAAAGAGCGGAAGGAACACTGAAAATCTTTGTTTGCTCTTTTTTCGCTCCGTTTCTGATTCGGTAAAAAAACAATGGAATTCGCCTTCCTGAATCCCTTCCATATAACTCCCTCCTCCCACACCAGTGGGACACCGACACTAGGTCAGGTCAACTTCCCTGTTAAAAACCTTCAGTTCCTTTAGGTCAAACCCCTTGATGGAGAACATGACCGTGATATACGCCACCGCCGCTATTATTACCGAGTACAGCAAAGACTCCCTGAACGGCCAGATAAAAACAGCCATTGCCGCCGAAGCGAAAGCGGGCTTGAGCATGGAATAGAAAACTTTGGCCGCAAACGGCCTTATGGTCTTCAATACGCAGTTCATTACCGGTCCGCAGGCATAAGCCACGAGAGTGGCGGCTGCCGCTCCGGTAAAGTTGTATTTCGGTATAAGGATCAAATTGAGTCCGATATTTATTATTGCCGCGGTGCTGGTAAAGGCGAAGTCTATCCACTGTTTGTTTACGGAGATAAGCAGTTTGTTATTCAGTGCTCCCGCGAAGGTAAAAACCACCGACCACATCAAAAATATCAATGCCGGGACAGAAGGCTCGAGGGCTTTTCCGTAAAACAGGACTATTATTTTGTCCGCGGTCAAAGTCACCAATGTCGCCACGGGAATTATTATCGCCATTAAATATTTCGCGCTTAAAGCGAAAGTCTTGTTTAGGGAATCCCCTGAAGTGACAAAATACCTGGAAAACAGCGGGAATAAAGATGAGGTAAACGCCGCGGGCAGTATGTTAAAAACTTCCGTAAGCCTTACCGCCGGGGCATAATAACCCACGGATTCCGCTCCCTTCATCTGGAAAAGCATAACCTGGTCGATCCTCAGGTATATCATCACGAAAATACTGGAAAGCGCAAGCGGCCATGACTCCTTGAATATGAATTTCCATAATGCCAGGTCTATTTCTATCTTCGGCCTGACAAACTTTTTCGATAAACGAAAGATTATGAAGACCGCCGGGATATTAACGATAATCTCGGCGATTATAAACCAGGGCAAAGCTGACCTTAAAAACACAAGGTAGGCGATCAAGGCGATCCTGATCAAAGAGCCGAGCAATCCGCAAAAGACCGGGTATTTCATCTGCAGGTTAACCTGAAAGATCAAACCGTAGATATTAAAACCGGACAAGAGAAAACTCAGCGACGCGATATAAATAAGGGTTTTAGTATCAAGAGGGTAATTAAGAAAAGAAACGGCCAGGCAGGAAAACAGGATCGCTGAAAAAGAAAGTATGACCTTCATTACAACCGCGTTACCCAGGAACTTATCCGCCTTGATCTTATCTTTGGAGATCTCCCTGATCAATATATTGCTTATCCCGAAGTCCGTGATTATCCCGAAGAGGCTTAGATAGGCGAAAACAAACGAGTATATGCCGTAATTCTTTACCCCGAGATAGCGCACTAGCAGGATATTGGCAGCCAACCCCGTAAAGACGGAAAGGATATTGCCTAAAACGATCACGCCTGTATTGGTAGCTACGCTATTTTTCATCTTTTTGCAATATTTGCGGAAGAGACACTACGATTGCCGCCAGGAACCAGAATGGCTCCATAATACGGATGATGATAAAGGTGGCGGCGGTAAATCCCATTATGACGATCCCGGAAAATCCCGCCAGGAACCCAAGGCTTAAGCCCCCGGCAAAACTGTTCTCCTTAGTGCTCCTGAAAATCCCCCACCCAACCCTGAAAATCCTGAAGATTATCCAGAGAAAAGCCATTAATCCGATAAGGCCTGTTTCTGTCATGACCCTGGTGAATTGATTATCCACGGAGCTTGCCGCGGGGATCCCAAAACCCAAAAGAGGGCTGTAGCTCAGATTGCGCATAGCAATGCCCCAGGTATCAAGGCGCGCGGCCGCGGATTCAGAAAGATTGACATGTTTTCCTAAAACGGTATAAGAACGCTCCGGGGCGAAAGTCTCTTTTACCCTGGTATATACTTTCTTCGGAAAAATATAAGGCAGAAGGATTATCGCGCAGAGGAACACAACGATCATTGGAAACCTGTACTTCCTGTTTAAAAATATGAAAGTCAAGAACATAGGGAAAAAAGCGAGCCAGCCGCCGCGCGAAAGGGTCAATATGAAAGGGATCAGGGTAAACCCGAAAAATAAAGTAAGCATGAACCTTTGTTTGACCGATTCGGGATATAAAATAAAACCCAAGATCAAAGCCATCATAAGCAGCAGGTAACCGGCAAAGGTGTTTGGCTCCCCCCCTTCCCCTTCAAAAGGGGCGGAAAGCCTTTCTCCCGTGTGGATCTGGGTCCAGGCGTAGATACTTACCAATAAACAGGTCAGCAGGATAAAAAAAACATAAACTTTTGCCTGTTTTAATGTCCTTATGTTGTTGGCAACCATAAAGTACAGCAGGAAATATTCGATATATTTTAAAAGATAAAAAAGCGAATATTTAATATTGACGAAACCGCGCGCCACTCCAAAGAAAGTGGCCAGGAAGCAGACAAAAATATACACCAGTATCGGCCTGTTTAAGGGCGTACTTTTTAGCAAACCAAGTTCTTTATTCATGGCCATTTTAGCCCACCAGCCGAAAAAAACGACGAACAGAAATATGTCGTCTATCCTGATAACCACGGCCCTGCCGGGTATGGCGCCTGACTTCATCTCGGGAGAAAGCAGCATGGAAAAGATCAATAAAATCAGGGCAAAATCGGTGTTAATGAAGGCTATGATAAAGATTACGCTGGCAAAGATAAAAACAAAAAAAAGCTGCGGAGGCAGGAAAATGAAGAAAAAAAACATTACGACCGGCAGGAGTAAAAAAGTTAAGATCGTGGTAATCTGGCCTTTTGGGTTTAACATTAGTTTGTTATCGCAACTTTAGAAAAACAAAAGGGGCATTTCTGCCCCAGCCGGCCCAAACCTTACTGTGAATTTTATAGCCACATGATCAAATAATATTTTTTTAAGCTTTATCGCTTCCTTTATCCTCTTTTTCCGTATCTTCCTTGCCGTAATACCTGTATTTCTGGTGATAATAAGGATAATTCGCGACAGCCTCTGTCTGTGTCTTCGTATGATTCAGGATGACCCCGGAGATCTTTGCCCCCACAGTTTCCAGCTGCATTTTTGTACGCATGAGAGCTTCGCGGCTTGTCCTGCCGATCTCATACACAATGACCGTGCAGTCCAGCTTCGGTCCGAGTATGCTGGCATCGGTTACGGGCAGTACCGGTGGAGCATCAAAAATGACCACGTCAAAACGGCTTTTAAGCTTTTCTATCAGGGCCGTCAATTCCTTCGATTCCAGTATCTCCGGAGGATTAAAAGGCAGGTGCCCGGAAGGGATTATCCAGATATTCTCAAAACCGGGAGTCTTCCTTATGTCTTCGAAATTCATGTCTCCGACCATTATATCGGTAATGCTCATCAATACCTCATCTAAACTTACCGTGCCGGTGATAAGTTCCGATAAGCCCGGCTCTTTGTTTATGCCGAAAGTTTTTGCCAGGATCGGGCGCCTTAGATCCGCTGAGACTATCACCGTTTTTAAGCCCGACTGGGCCATCACTATGCCTAAATTACAAGCACAGCTGCTTTTTCCTTCGCGCGGGCCGGAACTGGTAACAAGTATGGACTTCCTGGTTGAACTTAATTTAAGGTTGGTATGTATATTACGGTAGGCTTCCGCCGTGGGGGATTTAGGCTGAAAATGGGCGATCAAACGTATGAACCTGTCATCGAGCGCGGTCCTTTCGGGCGGCAAGAACTTAGCCTTGATCCTTTCAATGATATTGGCTTCTTTCTTCGTCTCATTTACTATGGAAGGAATGACCCCCAGGACAGGCAGCTTGACCACATTTTCAACGTCTTCTATCGTGCCGATCGAAGTGTCCAGGGTCTCAAAAACAAAACTAAGCGCAAACCCGAGTATCAACCCCATCAACAAGCCGGCCAGGATTATCATATGCTTATTTCCTGAAACCGGAGATTCCGGTAAAACCGCGGGATTCACTATGGATATATCGCTTACCTTTTGGGCTTCGGCGATCCTGGCCTCCTCAAGTTTTTCCTTAAGCATCGCGTATAATTTTTTGTTTACCTCAACTTCCCTCTCAAGGCGGGCGTATTCCAGGTCCTCTCCGGAAAAACCCTCCAGCTGCGATTCAAGGTCCTTTATCTCTTCCCTGATCCCGATCACTTTAGGATGCTTTTCCGTATATTGCTGCAATAATTCAGCCAGTTGGAATTCCAGGTCCGTTAATTTCTTCTGTATAGGCTCGGCCATGCGCAGGTTCTTCGCGCCATACCCTGAGCTCCTCATGCGCTGCTCCAATTCTTTGGATTTATCTTCCAGAGAAGCCAGCTGCTCTTCAATGAATTGACGGGTCTGTTTGGCCTGTTTTGCCTTCTCGCCCAGGCTTTCTTTAATATAAACCTCGGCTGTGGTATTTGCCAGGGCCATGGCTTCCCGGGCTGTGGGAGCGGTAGCGGTAATACGGATCATGTTCGTCTGCTCGACCCGCGTAGTCTCTATGCGGTCCTGCAGCTGGCCGATGGCATTATTTATGTCTTCAACGGTGGATTTATCGTTTAATAACCCCAGGCGCCTGGCGACTTTTTCGATCGTAGCGTACCCCTTGATGATCTTGGGCTCTGACTCCATGATATCGCCCGGGCTGTAGAGGATCCATTCGGTAAGAAGCCCGGCGATCGTCTTATGCTCTTCGATCTTTATGGTAGCGCTCGCGTTATAGATAACAGGCTGGCGGCTGGAATAGAAAAAACTTCCGGAAGCGACTAAAAGGAAGGTAATGATTATGACAATTCTTCTTTTGTGAAAAATCCTTAAATAATCCCTGAGATTCAACTCGTACTGCGGCAAAATTTCCTCCTTAATTTATCTTAAAATACCATAGAATCAACGGGTTATCAAGGTTTTTTTGCAAGCGGCCTTACGTAATTTATTGACGCTGTGTGTCTTTTTTGTTACACTTAACCTTATCATGCTAAAAGTGGAAAAAGTGACAAAGAGTTTCTTGAGCCCCCTGTCTTTAAACCGGATATCCGGCATGGGTTTTAGCCGTCAAAATCCGGTCCTGGCGCTGGATAACGTTTCTTTTTCCCTGGGCAAAGCCAATATCCTGACAGTGCTGGGTCCAAACGGCGTCGGAAAAACCACC